>JALOLW010000122.1 GCA_025455795.1 Spirosomataceae bacterium | reverse complement strand
AAATTTACCAGCAAAATCACCCATGTTGATGGCAAACGAAAAATTCATTAGGCTATTGAAGTAGCACAGATTTTGTCCTTCGGGCACTTCGCCGAAAGTATTGACGTAGGGCATCGCACCTTCAAAAATTTGTTTCTCGTTTTCCCAAACGGTCACTTTGACGATTTGCCCCGTTTTGAGGTTAAGTTGTTGAAAAAGACGTTGGGGGATATTGGTCCATACGTTGCCGTACTGCACGTCCAAAATCGGAATGCTACCCACGATAGCGTCGTTTTCCAAAGTTGCTTTTTGGTACGGGATTTTGACCACTTCGTTGGGGAGTCGCTTGCCTACTTGTGCGAGCGCAATCACCCCTGCGGCGAGGCGGGCGGCGGTGTAGGCATACACATCACGCCCGTGGAAAGTGTAAGACGCCTGCGAGTCGCGGCGGCGGTTGAGGGCTTCGTCTATCTCTCGCACTTCGGCAATGCCCAACGACTCCGCCACGAGCGTGAAGCTACCGTTGTCGGGACCCACAAAATAATGTCCGCTGCGGGTTTTGAGAACCACCGATTTGCGCTCGGTACCCACGCCAGGGTCCACCACCGACACAAACACCGTGCCTTTGGGCCAGTAAGGGGCGGTTTGTTCCAACCGATAGGCAGCCTCCCAAATATTGTAAGCAGGAATTTCGTGGGTAAGGTCAAACAACCGCAGCGAAGGATTGACGCCCATTGCTACGCCTTTCATGGCCGATACCGCGCCGTCTTTTAGGCCAAAGTCAGTCTGAAAGACGACCGTTTTGAGTTGAGAAAAAGTCAAAAAAGGAAGCCATAAAAAAAAGCAGAGAAGCAGTCGCAGGGATTTCATAGTGTGATTTTTTGAATAGCACAAAGTTATGCGAAACCCAGCAATAAAAAATCCCATACGAAATCTCGTATGGGATTCTACTTGGAATAACGAATTATCAGAACCCGGTTACGTTGAGTCGTCCGCCCGTGGCCGTTTTGCCGTTGAGTGAAGCAGTGGGGATAACTGATGACAAAATAGCCGTTTTGATTTGAGCGGCTGAGGCACTCGGATTGATGGATTTGTAAAGTGCTACCGCACCCGCTACGTGCGGCGTGGCCATCGAAGTACCGTTGTAGCTTGCGTAGCTTGGCACTGCCTGATTGCCCGATTTGACAGGAACAGTGGACCAAATTCCCGACCCTGGTGCGCCCAAATCTACCTGCGTAGCACCGTAGTTGGAGAAACTCGACAAGCCGCCCGTAGAGGTAATCGAAGCTACCGCAATCACGTTGGCTACATTGTAGTTGGAGGGGTAGTTGGCAGTGGCGTCGTTGTTGCTGCTGTTGTTGCCAGCGGCGGCCACAAACAAAATCCCCGCGTTGTTGGCGCGACTGATGGCGTCTTGGAGTGCCTGTGAAAAGCCGCCTCCTCCCCAAGAATTGTTGGTCGCCACGATGTTGATGCCTCTATTGACTTTCAAATCAGTAAAATAGTCCACGGCTTTGATGGCATTGGCAGTAGTGCCGCCCCTTGACCCCAAAAACTTACCGCCAATCAGCTTGACATTCCAGCACACACCCGCCACCCCGACGCTGTTGCCGCCCACGCCACCGATGGTCCCTGCGACGTGCGTGCCGTGGTCGTCGCCAGCACCGTCAAAAATCTGCTTGTCGTTGCCCGCAAAATCCCAACCGTAGGTGTCGTCAATGTAGCCGTTGCCATTGTCGTCAATGCCGTTGTTGGGAATATCGCCCGTTGTGCCTGCGTTGGCGGCCAAATCAGGGTGGGTGTACATATAGCCCTCGTCAATAATACCGATAAACACCGTGCTTGAACCCGTCTTGTTGTTGGCCCAAGCGGTAGCGGCACCGCTTCCAAAAGCATTGCCATTGGCCGACATCCCCCAAAGCTGCCCACTCGTGAAGTAGGGGTCGTTGGAAGTGGCGTTGTGTTGATAGACATAGTTGGGTTCGGCGTATGCTACTTCGCCAAGGTCTTTTACCCGCGAAAGTGCTTCAAACGCGCCCATTGGCATTTCGACGAGCGTCACACCTTCGGTATCGCCGATGCGTTCCATCATTTTGGTCAATATTTTTTCTTTTACTTTTCCGCCGATACGGTCCAAAATTTCGGCTTTTTTGCTCGCCGAAATTCCGTTTTTGAATTTGACGAGGATTTCGTTTTCCACTACTTCGCCACCGTTGCGGGCGTTGCTGTGCTGGGTACTTTCAAGGGGATTGTTGGTAGGGCCTAAGTTGGTTTGGCAAGCAATAATGGTAGCACTTAGTGCCGCGCCCAATGTGATTGTTGAGTAAAGCCTTTTCATTTTGTTGAACGATTTTTAGTTTAAGTTTAATTTTGCAAACATACAAAAGCCTTGAAGCTATAGAAATAGTCATTATTACTACCCGCTTGGACACAAAAAAGCCCTCCTCGCTGTAGCAAAGAGGGCTGGAAATAGGTATGAAAATAGCAAAAGGCTTGCCTATGTGAGAAAAATTTGTCTTTTGCGTTTCGAAATTAAGTTGGCATGCTTGGAGAGTACCTCATTGAGAATTTTGCGAATGAGTGTCAGATAACGACTCGCTTTGGGCTGGTCTATCTCGAAGTGTTCGGCCAAATGTTCTTGAAGAATATTGCCCTTTAAATAAATAAGTCCGAAGAAAAGCACTTCTTTTGTATCCTCAAAAATACGATTTTTTCGATGAGATGCCTGTCGAACACGCAGCTTCCCTTCGAGTGTAAACTGAGAGAAATAAAGTAGCCAATCCTCTCGAAAACGCTGGTGAAGCCGCTCAAACTCTGATTTTTTCAAACCAGTAAGTCGCTTAAATTGAGTTTCATCGTGGGCTGAATCCTCGTATCGAGGAATAAAAAAGGGAGTCATGTATCGTCAAGCAGGGTAAAGTGGATGATGTCGCTCATTATGCTCAATAATTTAGCAAAAATCCTGCCAAAATGACAATTTGGGATAAATTTTTACAATGAGTCACCACGCTATTTATGGAAAATTCCGTGTTATTTGCCGAAAACGAAACATTTGATTGGGAAGAGCAAACGCTTTTTGCTGATTTGATACTGCCCGTACCGATTCCGCAGTTGTTTACGTACCGTATTCCGAGGGTGCTAAACGCCTCTATCAAAAATGGTGCCAGAGTTGTCGTTCCGTTCGGAAAAAATCGTGTACTCACGGGAGTCGTTGCCAATATCCATCATACCCCCCCCGCCAAATATCAAGCCAAGTACATCGCAGAGCTGCTCGACGAAGAGCCACTCGTGACGCCGTATCAAATCGAACTCTTTCGGTGGATAGCCGACTATTACCTCTGTCACATCGGCGAAGTGCTCAACGTTGCCCTGCCGTCGGGCCTCAAAATTACGAGCCAATCCAAAATACAATTCAACCCCGATTTTGACCATCCTGACCTACTTACGGAAGAAGAAACGGCACTTTTGGGCGAAATTAAGCAGTACGAATCGCTTACCTACGAGGAGGTAGGGCGGCGCGTAGGCGACCAAAACGTGAACCACATCATCAAATCGCTCATCGGCAAACGCGCCATTGTGCTTTTTGAAGAAGTCAAAGAAAAGTACAAGCCTAAAGTCGTCAAAAAGCTGAAACTTAAAGGCATCTACGAAACCCGCGAAAACCTGCTCGACCTCATTGCCCAACTTGACAAAACACCCAAGCAGCAAGAAATCGTGATGCGGTACGTGAGTCAAGTGCCTATTCAAAACGACCCTTACTCCAACCGAGAAGGCTTGGACAAAAGCCGCTTTACCCAAGACGAAACCCTCTCGGATTCGGCCCTGAGTACGCTACTCAAAAAAGGGATTTTTGAAGAGTTTGAGGTCACCATGTCGCGCTTCGCCGACGTGAAGCCGAGTTTTGAGGGTGAAACTTCTATCCAACTTACCCCCGCCCAACAACGCGCCTACGACGATATATTGGGGCAGTTTCAAGAAAAAGACGTAGTGCTGCTCCACGGTGTGACGGGCAGTGGCAAGACTGAAATTTATGTCAATTTGGCCCAACAAGCCCTCGTGAGCGGTACACAGGTGTTGTTTTTACTGCCCGAAATCGCCCTGACAACGCAAATGGTGGTGCGCCTCAAAAAAGTATTTGGTGACAAACTCGGCATCTATCACTCCAAGTTTTCGGACAACGAGCGCGTCGAAGTTTGGAAAGGGGTGATTTCGGGGCAGTTTCAGTTTGTAGTCGGTGTGCGTTCGGCCATTTTTTTGCCTTTCGACAACCTCGGCCTCATTATCGTGGACGAAGAACACGAGTCTTCTTACAAACAATACGACCCCGCCCCGCGCTACCACGCCCGCGACGTGTCCATCGTCATGGCCCAACGCCAACGCGCCAAAGTGCTGCTCGGCTCGGCCACGCCCGCCCTCGAATCTTACTACCAAGCCTTGCACGGTCGCTATGGCCTTGTCAAACTCACCGAACGCTACGCGAGCGCGACCCTGCCCGAGTACGTACTCGTGGACACCAAAGTGGAGAAGAAGCAGAAAAAAATGAAGAATGAGTTTTCGTCGGTGCTACTCGAAGGCATCCAAGACCGCTTGGAGCGCAACGAGCAGGTGATTATCTTCCAAAACCGTCGGGGGTATTCGTCGTATTTGCAATGTGAAGAGTGTACTTGGATAGGCGAGTGCGAAAACTGCGACGTGAGCCTTACCTATCACCAACGCGACGCCGAACTGCGCTGCCACTACTGCGGTCATACCGAAGCCGTGCCGAAGTTCTGCCCGCACTGTGGCTCTACCAAAGTCCGCACGGTGGGATTTGGCACCGAAAAACTCGAAGATCAACTCAAAATCATCTATCCCACAGCCCGCGTTGCGCGCATGGATTTGGACACCACCCGCGCCAAAAATGCCTACAAAGAAATCATCGAAGACATTGAGCAGGGAAACATTGACATTCTCGTAGGCACGCAGATGATCAGCAAAGGACTGGATTTTGAGGGCGTGAGTTTGGTGGGGATTTTTGACGTGGACCGAATGATACATTTTCCCGATTTTAGGTCGCCCGAGCGGGCGTTTCAGTTGGTGACGCAGGTAAGTGGGCGGGCAGGCCGCCGCGCAGGCAGACCAGGGCGGGTATTGATACAGACGAGCAACCCCAACCAGAAAATTTTACAAAAAATTATTGCTAACGATTACGACGGAATGTATGCCGAGGAAATCGCCGAGCGAGAGACCTTTGGGTATCCGCCTTTTACACGACTTATTCGACTGACTACAAGGCACTTGGAGTCGAATATTGCGGAGCAGGCAGCCCAGAAACTGGCGCAGTTGCTGACGGCAAAAATGGGCGAAGAACGGGTGCGTGGCCCCCAAGCACCGCTGGTAGAGCGCGTCCGAAATCGTTATTTGTTTGATATTCTTATCAAACTCGAACGCGAAAAAGTTAATTTTAAGGCCGCAAAGGCTTTTATCTTGGAAAAAGTAACAGATATTCTCACCGATAAATCCCTCAAAGGCGCCGATGTGACCATTGACGTGGATTGTTTATGACCGAATAACCAATAACGAATAACCAATAACATTGACTTGTTGCTTAAACTAATGATTGCAAAAAAAACCAAAATCGTAGCTACCGTAGGCCCCGCCTCCGAATCTCCCGAAATGCTTTATCAACTTGCGCAAGCAGGAGTCAATGTGTTTCGCCTTAATTTCTCGCACGGCACGCACGCCGACCACCAAATGCGCATCGAACGGATTCGTGCCAACAACGAACAGTACGGCATGAGCATCGGGATTTTGCAGGATTTGCAAGGCCCCAAAATCCGTATCGGCAACGTAGAACACAAAGATGGTGTGCTGATTGAAGCGGGCAACCGACTGGTTTTTACCAATGAAGACATCGTAGGCACTGCCGAGCGCGTGAGTACACCTTACAACGGCATGTACCAAGACGTACAAATCGGGGAGCGGATTTTGATGGACGACGGCAAGCTCGAAGTCAAAGTCATAGACATCGAAGGCACGGATGTAGTGACCGAAGTAGTCTATGGCGGAATGCTCAAATCCAAAAAAGGCGTAAATCTACCCAATACGCGCGTTTCGATGCCTTCGGTGACCGATAAAGACTTCCAAGATTTGGCGTTTGGCCTCCAAAACGACGTCGAGTGGGTCGCACTCTCGTTTGTGCGTCATGCCTCTGATATTCAGCAAGTGAAAGATTATATTTTGGCACAGGGCAAAACGACGCGCGTAGTGGCTAAAATCGAAAAACCCGAAGCCATCGAAAACATTGACGAAATCATCGAAGTGACTGACGGCCTCATGGTAGCGCGCGGTGATTTGGGCGTGGAGCTACCCGCCGAAGAAGTGCCGATGATTCAGAAAATGCTCGTTGAAAAGTGCAACATGGCGGGCAAGCCCGTCATCGTAGCCACACAGATGCTCGAAAGCATGATAGACGCGCCCCGTCCTACCCGCGCCGAAATCAACGACATTGCCAACTCAGTACTCGATGGTGCCGACGCCGTGATGCTCAGTGCCGAAACTGCCTCTGGCAAGTACCCCATCGAGGCCGTGACGAGCATGGCGCAGACCATCTACCAAATCGAAAAAACCGAAGCCACCAAAAAGCCCGACGATACCAAGATTTATTACAAATACCACGCGGCAGTCAATCACCACCCTGGACCTAATCAACTGAACGACAACGTTGTGATGAGTGCTTGCCGCTTGGCGCGTGATACCAAAGCCCAGGCCATCATCGGTGTCACACGCTCTGGCTACACAGGTTTTCGGTTGTCGCATCACCGCCCCGCTGCCGACTTGTTTGTGTTTACTCCCAGCCGTAGTTTGATGTGTACGTTGGCGTTGTATTGGGGAGTCAAAGCCGTTTATTTCGACCGCGAAAATCTCTCATCGGACGATTTGATTGACGAAATCAAAGAAATTCTGGTCAAAAGAGGTGACCTAAAATCGGGCGATATTTTTGTCAATACGTTGAGCATTCCTTTGAATAAGCATCGTAAAACCAACGCCCTCAAACTGAGCGTTGTGGAATAATGAACTACCTCGCCCACTTTTATCTGTCGTTTGAGCAAGAACCGCTCATCGTGGGCAATCTTCTGGGCGATTTTGTGCGCGGGCGGCTCGACCACCCGCGCAACGCCCACTACACTACGCCCGTCAAACAGGGCATTTTGTTGCATCGTCACATTGATTCTTTTACCGACACGCACCCCGTGGGCGAGGCGTGTCGGCGGTCGTTACCAGCGCAGTTTGGCAAGTACAAAGGTGTGGTAATGGACATGTACTTCGATTACTTTTTGGCCAAACACTTCGAGGAGTTCCACGCGCAGCCCCTGCGCGATTTTGCTCAAAATATTTATGTTATCTTGCGCAAAAATTACGCCACGCTGCCGTCAGAATCACACCGCTTGGTGGATTCGATGCGCGAGTACGATTGGCTGTACCATTATCAATTTATAGAAGGCATGAGGCGGTCGTTTGTGGGGATGTCGCGGCGGTTTGCTTTTTTGAAAGGCATAGACCAAGCCGCCGACGAACTCGCCGCCAACGAAGCCCTTTACGGAGCTTATTTTCGATCGTTTTTCCCCGATTTGGTCGGTAGCTGTCAGGCTTTTTTGGAGGAGTGATAAATCAAATCCAAAGGGATGATAGGCTGAAACCTGACCAACTCAAAGCCCAGTTTTTTACACACATAAAGCCTTTAATATTCAGTATTTTTTACCCAAATTTCTTAATAATATGGAAAAAAATATCCTTTTTTTATTACTCTTTACCCAAGCCTCATTGTTTGCCCAAGACAACAGTCAGTATGGCAAAAGTTTTACTTTTAACCTCAACTCATTTAAGAGCAGAGCATCCCAATCAATCCAATCGAATGGTTTGGCAGGAAAAATGACTGCCAGTTTTTCGTTGCCTGATGGAAAATTTGAGAATTTTGTTTTTAATGAAACCCTCATCACTCCAACAAAATCAGTCACTTTCCAAACTTACAATGCCACTTCGGAAGACGGTAAAAAAATCATGAAGTTAACCGTTATTGGGAATAAGTTGGAGGGAATCATGCACACGCCTGAGGGTTATTTTTACATCGAAACTATTGATGCTAAACAAAATCTTTACAGAATTTATAGGCATGAAGAATTACCTTCTGACAAGTATAAGATAAATTGCGGTGCAACAGACCAAGATTTTAAGCCTAAAAAAAATGGGCGAATTTTGAGTGTGGCCCCATTCCCATACGGAACTCAACTCAAAAGATTTACGGCAGCAATTGTCGTAACCAAAGAAATGACGAATCTTTACACCTCTCAAGATTTGGCGTTGGCGCAGGTGGTTTCGATTACCAATGCCAATAATCTGATTTATGAGTTGGAAGCAGCCATGACTTTCGTGTTGGCTACCCAAACCACCGATAAAACCCTCATCTTTACAAATGCCAATCCAGGACCAGCCGAATTTGGAACAATCAATGTGCCGAATTGTCAAGCGGGTTTTACCGTTTTGCATAACGATAGTACTTTACTTTACAACACTTATGGTATTGGTCATACGTTCAATACGCTTCCTGCCATACCAAACGGTTCGAGTGGAAATGGAGTGGCAGGACCTACTCCATGCGTGGACGATTCAAAAGCCAGAGGTTTTACTCAATGGACTTTGGGGAGTCCACTCTCACTGATTATCAATATTTTTACCCACGAACTCGGACACCAGTTTTCAGCACCACATACTTACAATGCCATTGGAGGAACTGCAAGCAATAATACATTTTGTTTAGATGGCTGGTCATCTACATCGGCCATCGAACCTGGTAGCGGAACAACGATGATGAGCTATGCCAACAACTGTGTGAACCCAACGAATTATACCATCAACGGCAACAATAATCTGCAATACTTTGGCGCAAAATCATTGGAATTTATCCGAAATGCCATAGCAAGCACTTCTGGAGGATGTGCCACCAATGTCGCACTGACCAATACGCCGCCAGTAGCCAGTGCCGGTACAGCCATCACAATACCCAAAGGTACGCCCTTTACCCTGAAAGGAACGGGAACCGACGCCAACAATGATGTTTTAACTTATACCTGGGAGCAATACGACGTAGCAACTGAAAACGATAAAGGGGCGTTTGGTTCAACTATCAATGGACAAGGAGGCTACACGGCAGTCAATAGTACAACAGCCCCCTTGTTTAGAAATGAGCAGTCTTCTACCTCAACTTCTCGTGATTTCCCTCGTATTTCTAATATTTTGAATGGAAATACGCCCCCTGATGCCGCAGGCGAAGCTCTCCCCCAAGTGGCTCGAACGATGAAGTTTAGATTTACAGTACGAGATAACAAATTCACCACAAACAATAGCAGCAGGAAGCAGCCAAACCATTACTTGGAATGTAAATAATACCAATACGCTAAGTGCCAATGTAAGAATTTTGTTGTCGGTAGATGAAGGGGCATTTTTTAACTACTTATTAGCAGCTTCCGTTCCAAACAATGGGAGTGCCTCCGTGACAATACCTGCCAATGTACCTGCTACCACTGCGGCTCGCATCAAAATAATGAGTACCCATCACGCAACAGCCAGTTTTTTTGACATCAACAATGCCAATATTACAATTACTTCAAGTTGCATAGCTAAATATACGGTCATCTGTCCCGAAAATACGGTTACTGGTTTAGCTGGAAATGCTGTTTTCAATTTAGGTTTAGGTTATGTTACTGGAATAAAAACGGGAACGCTGAATAAAACATATTCAACGACTGGTTTGCCCACAACAACTTATCCTGTAATCAATTATACTGATAATACATTTACGGTCTGTCAGACTTCAGCTTGGCCCGCAGTAAGAGCAGTAGTTGTACCTTTTCGAGTAACCAAAACAGGAAATTATAGTTTGTCAGTATCTGGAACAGGAGGTAATGTGGTTTACAGTATTTTTACATCTAATACAACGTTTAATTGCACCACTTTTATAGGAGGAAACTCACGTGCTGCTATAAGTTGGACTAATCCAAGACATATCTCATTGAACGAATGTACCACTTATTATGCTCTTCTGTATATATTAGGAGGAAGTGGCGGAGTGGCTACGGCAGCGACTTTTAATATCCAAAACCAAATTGGTGGCGAAATAATTGAAGTTGAAGATAATGTCGCAGGCTTAAATTACACGTACATAGCTGTCAATCAAGCAAATGACCAAATATCGGCAGTTTCACCAACGGCCAACTTTACTTCCTTAGCAGGAGGGCAATATACGGTTTATGGTTTTTCATACGCAACGGGTTTGAATACCAACGATTTGCTTAATAAAACTTTAATTCAGGCTTATGGTTTAGGAAACTGCATGCTGCAAAGCATCAATGCTAAAACTTTGATAGTTACGCCATTACGCCATGGGTGTGATTTCGGTATGATGTAGCAAAAGGTTATATTGTGATTTTCTTCCCCCCCCCAATCATATGCAAACAAACGGAAAAACATCTATAACAGAA
>JALOLW010000552.1 GCA_025455795.1 Spirosomataceae bacterium | reverse complement strand
CCCAACGCCATAAAATACGAATACCGCAGCCCCGCCGTGAGCGCGAGCTTGGCAGTAAGCGACCGCTCATGGTCGGCAAAAACGTCAATCTGACTCGCAAACTCCGACGGAATCGTGAGCGGATTGACGCTCGTGCTGCCGTTGGGATTGAGAATGCCCGGCTTGATATGGAAGCGCGTAAAACTCGCCCCTACTTCCCATTTTTGGTTTTGGTACTGATAGTTGAGGCTGGAGGTCGCTTGTCGCTGATAAACCCCTGACTCTAAGCGAACTTTGTTTTGAGTAGCGGCCTCAATCGTCCCGATGGCAGGGTCGTAGTTGGCACTCGAAAGGGTAGTTTGGAGGTCTAAGTTTTTGTTCAAAAGGCTCACCCATTTGAGCGAGTAGTTGTTGGTGGTATGTTGAAAAAACGTCGTTTGCCCGACCACGTTGGGGAGATTGGCGAGCAGATTGGTTTGAAAATAATCATCACTAAAATAGCCCATCGCTGTCACAGTGTTTTTGTCATTGACGCGCCAAAAAAACTTGCCCACGACTTCGCTAAAACGGGTTTTGACACTGTCTAAATCGTCGGAAAAAATGGGCAACAGGAAATCGTGAAACGCGCCTCGCGCGGCCACATAAAAACCCATTTTGTCTTTGATAATGGGAACATTGACCATCAGTTTTTCGGAAATCAGGCTCAACCCACCCGTCATTTTGAACTTGTTGAGGTCGGGGTTTTTGAGCGAAATGTCAATCACCGAGGCCGCCCGCCCGCCAAAACGCGCGGGAACGTTGCCTTTGTAGAGGTCGAGGTTGTTCATGGCGTCGGGGGGGACTACCGAAAACAGCCCAAACATATGGGTAGGATTGAAAATGGGCGTGTCGTCCATCAAAATAAGGTTTTGGTCAGTCGTGCCACCTCGGATATTGACGCCGTTGGACGCCTCGCCCACGCTTGATACGCCCGGAAGCATCTGAATGCCCCGCAAAAAATCCACTTCGCCAAACGCCGCAGGGATTTTACTGAGCGTCTTGATGTTGATTTGATTGACCCCGAGCAGCGGTTTTTTTACGTTTTCGTCGTAGCCTTTGGTGGTCACAATGACCTGCTCCAACTGCTGCTCTACCCGCGCCATTCGTACCGTAATGGTTTGACTTTCAGATTTTTCATCCAAATAAATCCACTTCGGCACGTAACCTACCGACCGAAAAGAAATACCGTACTTACCTTTGGGCAGAAAGAGTTTGAACTCGCCCTTTTCGTCGGAGACTTGTCCAAAAATCCTGCGATTGGTCCCCGTCGAGACATTGACCCCGCGCACAGGGTCGTTGGTGAGCGAGTCTATGATGACTCCCTCAACGGCGATGATGTTTTGGGCCATCGTCTTTGGTGAAAACAGCAAACATCCTACTAATAGTACTAAGGAAAATTTGAACATATCGGGTGAAATATTTTTGAATGAATGATGGCTCAAAACCGCCAACCTGCGGGTGAGGTAGAGGTGCGGTTGCCCGAAGATACGCATATCGCCAGCGGTATCGCAGGGCGGCTCACCGACGACGGCTCTAAAATCGGGTCGCGGCCATTTTTGATGCTAAAAAGGCCATTGGGTTGGGCATTGGCAACATTGTCGCGCAGGAGCCAATAACGATTTTCTTCAACCATACTCACCGAAAAATACCCCAATGTGAGTTCGTTTTTGTCGGCGGTATTTTCGATGTTGCCTTTGATAGGCGCGGGAGGAGTGTCAGCCAGCGTACCCGTATTGACCGATTGGTCTTGAATCAACTTCAAATACCGATAAGCGTTGGCCGAAAGGCTCATTTGCTGCAAAACTACCAAGCAAGGATTAGGCTGATAAACAGGCACTTGGGTAATGAGCTTATCTTTTTGAGCTTTACCGTTGGTGAAGACATCCGAAAAGATTTCGAGCGATGTCCCAGAAAAAACATCCCAACAGAGCGATTCGCAGCGATAGTCGAAGAGGTTATTGACCGACAGTGTGCGGTCTTCTTGGCAGCCACCCGCGTTGGCGGTGCGATTGTAACGTCCCCCTCGACAAGTAGCACAAATGTCTTGAATTTCATACGTGATAGAAGTCCAACGGTAAAAGTTGCGTTGGACTGGACAAAGACATAGTGATTTTCGTAATATCTAACACAAAACGACTGTACGGACGATAATTAGACGTACACTTCGAACAAAGCGCCCCCGTACAGTGGAGGTTGGGCTTAACAAACGTAGAGTAATATAATTTACCAGAGCGCCAGTTCAGTGTGATTAAGTGCCTCCGAAGGACGGAAACTGGGCACACCAAGGACAGAGTATCCTTGGTTGTTTACTATGGAAGAAATTATTGCAAAGTTGTGTTTTAAAATATTCCGTAGTACGCTGTGAAACGTAAGTGCGCTAGGAACATTATCTATTGGATTTCGTATCGACTGTGATAGCTACGTGAGACTGTGACAGCTATGGCCGCCGACACCGACGAGGACGAGAGGGTGTAGTGTTTTATCACCAGCATATCGAACCAATCCATGCCGTTCACCAATGTTGTCACAATTTGTACTGACTTCTATAAGGAGGCAGAGATAATGGTCGCACGCGCAGTGCTGGAAAGTTGTAAGCTGGGCATCGACCGCCAAAACGCAAATTGGAGATGATCGTGAGAAATCGACAACTGAAGATATTGTTAAGCTGGTGCTTGACCCGACAGCTAAAAAGGCAGTCGACCTCTCACGATTGCCGCCGGTTGATGCCGAGCATTGTGATATTGCGGCT
>JALOLW010000121.1 GCA_025455795.1 Spirosomataceae bacterium | reverse complement strand
TTTGAGATGATTACGCGCAGCACCGCTTACGACCCACCACACCTGACCAAAGTGACGTTGCGGTTTGTCCGCTGACCTCACCAAACTATTTTTGGTTTTCTGGGGTTGAATTTATAAAAAACCTAACCAAATACTAATAGACTGTGCGCCGCGACATCATCGAAACCATCAAGCTAAGTTATCCTATCATTATCGCACAGTTGGGCGTCATTCTCATGGGGGTCACCGACAACCTCATGGTGGGTCGTTTTTTGGGGGCAGTGCCGTTGGGTGCGGCGGGATTGGCTACTTCGCTCTCGTTTTTGGTCACGAGTATCGGTGTGGGTGGCATGGGCGTAGTGAGTTCGTTGATTGCCCAAGCCAAAGGCCAAAAAAATGATATAGAAATTGGGCGATTGTTTCGAGCGGGGCTTCGTGTGGCGGTGCTGTTGAGTGTGGTTTTGGGAATGATTGGGGCCATCATCGCGTATTTTTTGCACTATTTTGGTCAAACTCCCGAAGTGACTCGCCTCGGGCAACCTTTCATGTACATTTTGAGTGTTTCGACCGTCCCACTGTTGTTGTTTGTAGCCGCACGCCAATTGGCCGACGGGCTGTCGTTTACGCGCGTGGCGATGTTTGTGACGGTTTCGGCATTGATTGTCAATGCTTTGTTCAACTGGCTGCTTATCAATGGCATTGGTTTTTTTCCAAAAATGGGACTCAATGGCTCGGCGATGGCTACCCTATTGGCTAGGATTTTTATGGCTTTGGCCATCCTGTGGTATCTTTTTTCCAACAAACGCTTTGAGAAATACCTCCAACTCACCAAAGGACTCGAATTGGGCGATTTGTCCAAAAAAATCTTGCGGTTGGGGATTCCAGTAGGTTTTCAGTTTTTCTTTGAAATCGCTGCTTTTTCGTTGGCCGTGGTGATGATTGGGTGGTTGGGAGAGGCGCAGTTGGCCGCGCACCAAATCGCCATAAGCCTGGCCTCTACTACCTACATGATGGCCACGGGCATTGCTGCTGCGGGGGCTATCCGCGTAGGAAAAGCCTACGGCGAAGGCAGCCTCGCCCACGTGCGTCGCGCAGGAACGGCGGCTTTGATGGTAGTAGTCGTTTTTATGGGTTTTTGGTTTATTACTTTCTTGGTAGCCAACGACTTTCTGGTGTCGCTTTACTTAAAAGACAACCCCGAAGTGACGCGCATCGCTGCTTTACTGATGGTATATGCGGCTTTTTTCCAACTCTCAGACGGCATTCAAGTTACCGCCCTGGGGGCGTTGCGGGGCATTGTAGATGTCAATATCCCAACCATTATCACCCTCATTGCGTATTGGGTCATTGCGCTGCCGCTGAGTTATTGGCTGGCTTTCAAGTACAACATGGACGTATCGGGCGTGTGGATGGCCCTTTCGGCAGGACTGACCTTCTCGGCGATTTTTCTTACTTTTCGGTTTTATCATTTGGCGAGTCGCAGGAGAATCAGGGCGGGGCTAGTGAAGCCCCCAAAAGCCAATCTCTAATTTTATCCCCGCAAACCCTTGCGGAGTTCAATTAACCCTTTTCTATCATGCGTATCTTGTTCAAAACTATAGCGTTTGTTCTTATCAGTCTTGGGAGCATTGCCCAAAAGAAAACCGCCGTTCCTGTCGCTGCTGACCCGTTGGCAGGATTAGATGGATTTGTCAATCAGCAACTTACCGAGTGGCGCGTACCTGGCGCGTCGGTAGCGATTGTGAAAAACGGCAAACTACTCTATACCAAAGGCTATGGTCTCAAAGATGTCAAGCAAAACCTGCCCGTGACGGCGCAAACGCTCTTTCCGATTGCGTCTTGCACCAAGTCGTTTACGTCGGCACTCTTGGCCATGCTGGCCGATGAAGGCAAGTTGGATTGGAACAAACCCGTGAAAGACTACATGGCTGATTTTCAACTTCATGATGAGTATGCCACGCGCACCGTCACCCCACGCGACTTGGTCTCTCACCGCACGGGGCTGCCGCGCCACGATTGGGTGTGGCTCTACGCCAATCTCAACCGCGAGAGCCTTTTTGAGCGACTCAAATACTTGCCACTTTCTAAGCCCGTATATGCCCAATACCAGTACAACAACTTGATGTATTTGGCGGCGGGCGTATTGATAGAACGCCTCACGGGCAAAAGTTGGGAAGACAACATACGCGAGCGTATCTTCCGACCACTCGGCATGAATCAATCGCTTTTGACCTATCCCGAACTCTTTTTGAGTCAAGACTATGCCCTTTCTTACCGTGACCAAAACGGCACTTGGGAACCGATGGGTTTTGGGAGCAACGTGGACGCTATTGGACCCGCAGGTTCTATCAAGTCCAACGCCCCCGAAATGGCCAATTGGCTGCTACTGCACCTCAACAAAGGCAAATGGGGCGATAAACAACTCATCGCTGAAGCACAACTCAAAGAAAACCACACACCTCAGACCATCGTTAGCCCTGCCGAGGTGACATTCCCTGAATTGGGGTTTGCCAGCTATGGCATGGGGTGGAATATCAACACTTATCGTGGGCATTTGCGCTACCTGCACAATGGCTCGATTGAGGGCTATCGGTCGCAGATGGTGTTTTTTCCCAACGATAGCGTCGGCGTGGTGGTACTGACCAATACGGGTTCGGCAGACTATCATTTTGTCGGTTCTGTCTGTAATTATGTATCAGATAAATTACTCAATATGAGCGCAATAGATTGGACATCACGCCTCAAAAAAGCGCAAGCAGAAGCCAAAGACAAAGTAGAAAAAGCCAAACAGGAACAAGCCACCAAACGAAAACCTGACACCAAACCGTCACACCTGGCAGAGGGATACGCGGGTGTCTATGAGCATCCTGCGTATGGCTCGTTTACGTTAGAAGCCCGTGCCGAGGGTAGTTTTTCGGGGGCTTTTCACGGGCAAGCGTTCCGTTTGCTCCACTATCATTACGATATTTTTGAGGGAACGGGGGTCTTTGACCAAACCAAATTTGACTTTCGTATCGGAGCTACGGGCAACATTGACCGTGTCACGGTAAGCATCGCCAACGCGGGAGACATCGTTTTCAGAAAAGTTACCGCTAAAAACTAAGAATAAGGCTCTGCCACTGACCCTGAAAGAGTGCTGTATTTAGCAATAGCTGAAGACGTATATACCGAATTACAAAGTCGAATTTTTTATGTTGAGTTGATTGAAGAAGAAAACATTAAATTGCTTATCTTTAATCCGTTAACTAAAATGATAGTACAATGGATACACTGAATAATTATCAGACCATCATCAGAAATATTTTTTCTGAATATGCCAATACTCGTATTCCTATCAACAATAGTACACCAGGGTATCAACTTATTTTTGATACCGAGCGCGACAGCTATTTACTGTACCGTACTGGATGGAAAGAGGAGTTGAAACGCATTCATTTTTGCGTATTTCATGTTGATATTATTGATGGAAAAGTTTGGGTTCAAGAAAACGCTTCTGATTTTGATTTAGTAGGGGCATTGGAAGACGAAGGCATTTCCAGAGAGAATATTGTATTAGGCTTCCAAGCTCCCTATAAACGCGGCTTTACAGAATATGCCGTTGCATAAATATTTTCTTTCAAAACCATGCGCTACCCAATCTATTTACTCATTATTTGTCTTTCTCTCAATACGCACGCCCAGCTCTCCGTGGCCGAACTCAACAAAAAACTCGGCAGGGGCATCAACATGGGCAATATGTTTGAAGCACCCACCGAAACGGCCTGGGGCAATGCTTTCAAAGATGATTATTTCAAGCGCATCGCCTCGTTGGGCTTCAACCACGTGCGCGTGCCTATCCGCTGGGACACGCCCGAGCGCACCATGCTCAACGCGCCCTACACACTCAATGCTACGTTTTTGAACCGCATCAAAACCGTCGTGGACTTGGCCCGTCAGGAAAACCTCATGGTCATCATCAATATGCACCACCACGATGATCTTTTTATCAATCCCGATGCCAACAAAGCGCGGTTTTTGAGTCAGTGGGAGCAGATTGCCACGTTTTTTAGAGGCTATGACCAAAACCTCATTTTTGAAGTCCTCAACGAACCGCACAACAACCTCAACGGGGCGAAATGGAACGTGTTTTTCAGAGATGCTTTGGCCGCTATCCGCAAAACCAACCCCACCCGTGCCGTGCTTATTGCACCCCAAAACTACAACGCGCTTTCGGGAGTACGCGAACTGGAAATTCCCAACGACCCCAATCTTATTTTGAGCATTCATTACTACGACCCGTTTGAGTTTACACACCAAGGGGCCGATTGGGTAGGCACCAACGCCAATGCGTGGCTCGGTACCAAATGGGAAAACACCCAACAAGAACGCGATGAAGTGGTCAATGCGTTTGGCTATTTGGTCAATTTGGCCAAAACCAAAAATATCCCCGTTCACATTGGGGAGTTTGGCGCGTACAGCAAAGCCGACCTCACAAGCCGCGTCAAATGGACGAATTTTCTGGCAAGATGGTTTGAAACGCAGGGCTTTAGCTGGGCGTATTGGGAGTTTAGTGCGGGTTTTGGGATTTATGACCCTGCCACGGGGCGGTATTTGCAGCCTTTGGTAGATGCCCTTCTCAAAAACCCGCTTCCTGCCGCCGAAACCATTCCAACGAGCGGCGTGTACAGTAGCAACATCGGCAATGCTTCTGACCTCTGGACAGTAGGCGTACAGGGACAAGCAAGGGCTACTTCGACTTTTGCCAACGGTCAAGGGGTCATCAATATCAGCGAAGGTTCTACCGAAACGTGGCACGTGCAGCTTGTGCGGCGGCCTGTCACCTTGGAAAAAGACAAACGCTATTTTGTGAGTTTTGAAATAGAAACCAACGCGCCGATGAGTTTTTCGACCTACATTGGCCTTGACGCCGCACCCTACACCGCTTACACGGGCTACAAGGGCTTCACCGCCGACAAGACCTTCAAAGGGAATTATAGCTTCACGATGAAAGAAGCCACCGACCCCAAAGCGCGTATTGTGTTTGATTTGGGAAAAAACAAAGGAACGTTCATCCTCAAAAGTTTCAAGATTGAAGTCGAAGCATTGCCGTCGGTCGTCACCAGTACCATCACCGTCCCTGAAAAAGTACGCGTTTACCCCAATCCTGTTCAAGACTTTTTGAAAATAGAAACCGACGCCCCCATCGAAAAATGGGCGTTGTTTGATGGGGCAGGAAGAGCAGTATTAGAAGAAAAAAAGCCGACAACGAATCAACATCATATCAACGCAAAGCCTTTGCCATCAGGTGTTTATGTGTTGTGGATAGAAACTTCTGACGGGCTTGTTCGCCAAAAAATCATCAAGCAGTAGCGTAAGCACCCATCACTTCTTCCACCGATTTGGCATCGGGAAAAAACGACAGTATTCGGGTCAAAATCCCTTCAATCGTAGCATCGGGGCAAGACGCGCCGCAAGTGAGCATGATGGTCACCTGTTCTTTTTGGGGCAAGAAGTCTTGGGTGATTTCTTCTTTTTTGGCGTGTAAATCGTAGTGGCAGATGAGGTTGCGGTCTAAAATTTTCACCGCCGATTCGATGAAATAGGTGGGGAGTTTTTGTTCGCAAAGCTCTACAATGTGCGACGTGTTGGAACTGTTGTACCCACCCGCCACTATCGCCAAATCAGCCTCGTGCTGTAGCATGGCGTAGGTAGCGTCTTGGTTGTCGTTGGTAGCGTAGCAAAGGGTGTCGCGGGTGTTGGCAAAACGGGATTCTACTTCGTGAGGTGCCAACTGATAGTACCTTATCATCACATTTTTGAGGTAGTCGGCAATGCCCTGTGTATCAGAGGCAAGCATGGTGGTTTGATTGACGACACCGATGCGCTGCAAGTCTTGTTCAGGGTCAAAACCCACCGAATACTGCCCGCTAAATTCTTCAAAAAACGCCTCTTTTGTGCCTTCGCCCACAATATAGCGCGCCAATCGCTCGGCTTGCTTCATGTTTTTGACTACGACGGTAGGTGCGTTTTCTTTGCTGTGAGAAAAAGTAGCCCGGGTCTCTTCGTGTAACGGTTTGCCATGTACGACGATGGTATAGCTCTTTTGTCCAATCTGCGTGGCACGGTTCCAGACTTTCTCCACAAACGGACAGGTGGTGTCGTATTGGTAGGCATCTATGCCAAGGATTTTAAGGCGATTTTGGATTTCGACAGTAGTGCCAAAAGCGGGTACAATCACGATGTCATCGGGGCGAAGCTCTTCCCACGAAATGATTTGACGGCCAGTGGTTTCCATCAAAAATCGCACCCCGCGTTCCCACAAATCCCGATTGACTTCGGGGTTGTGAATCATTTCGCTCAACAAGAAAATCCGCTTGCCAGGATTTTCATCAATGGCTTTGTAGGCTATCTCAATGGCGTTTTCGACCCCGTAGCAAAACCCAAAATGCCGAGCAATGAGAAATTTGACCGAGCCAAAATCCAGTTCAGTAGGCGAAAAATCACGCTTGAGTTTGTCGTTGCGCCGACGAAACTCTTTCATCGGTGTCACGATGCTACTTCTATAAAATTCAGGGATGTGGAACGTTTTCATTTAACCAAATATTTTTAAAACTCTTCTGCATCTTTTAAGATTTGTACCAATAACGCTTCGCCTATCCAGAAACCCGCCTTGCTTTTTAAATTCTCCAAAATGGGTTTAATTGCTTTAACAACTCCTTTTTGTTTAGCTTTTATCAAGACTCCTACGAGTCCTATTGTTTTTAGTCCTTCATTTTTGGCAGCATTGGTGCCTATTCTTTCATCAATCAAGAGGAAATCGCAGCGGTATTCAATTGCTAAGGCAATAGCTTCCGCTTCACCTTCGTCCAATGAATCTTTTAACAGTTCAACTTTAATGGCGTTTAGGGGAGGATGTATTTTTATCCAGTCGGCTTTCAAATAGTCATCGATCGTATATCCAAATTTGCTTAATGCTCTTATTTCTCTATCAACCGCAGGCGGTACAATAATGTTTTGAAACAAGATTCTAAGTAAATCTAAGTGTTTTATAATAATAAGATTGGCGATAGGGGAAGTATCCGAAACAATAATCATTCTAAATATGCAATCATTTTGAGGTCATTCTGATATTCCTCTTCACCATAATGTATAGGAATATTACGCCTAACTAACTCCAACTGAAAACGTATTTGGTGCAAATCGGCGATTTGGGCAGCTTGTGCAAGCGTCAATTTTTGGTCTTGGAACAGAGAAATAGCTATCGAAAGTAAAATATCTTTCTCTGATAATCCATTTTGTTCCAATATTCTATGTGGCAGTTCTATGACCATTTTTGAGACCTAAATTTGAATAGAAAACCGTTTTTCTTCGCGCTTTGTTTCGCCTTTTGACTAAAAAACTTGTTCGTTTACTTTGGTTTGGGTGTCAGGATTGAACTGATACGTGTAGCAACTGCCGTCGGGGCGCGTCTCCACAATACGGTATCCGCGATAGCCTACGCCCCAATTTCCTCCAAAGTGTCCGTCAAAAAACGCAGGTTTCGCGCCTTTTTTGCCGTCTTCGACCGCGTGGTCGTGGCCATGAAAAGTGGCTTTGAGGTTGGGGTATTTGCCCAACACCGTTTCCCACTCGGCGCAGGTCGTACCGTGCGGCGACCACTGCTTAGAAGGAATGTGGGCAAACAAAAACACGTGCTGCTTTCGGGTCAATTTGGCCAGTTCGCCGTCAATCCACCCAAAATCAGGACAGAGGTATTCGCCTTTTTCGTTGGAGGTGTCCACCAGCAATAGGGCCGCGCTTTTGCCCAACTCCACCGTTTGGTTGAGGCCGTAGCCCCACGTTTGTCGCCATTGGGCTTCGGTCACGTGGTCGTGGTTGCCACGAGTGACGTAGTGCGTCATGCCCAAGCCCTGAAACTTGGCGGCCACGTCGGGCAGAAACTTCACGTCGTCGTGAAACAAATCACCGTTGAACACCACAAAATCAAGCCCTTTTTCGTCGCGCTCTCGGCGAAGGTTTTTCACGATATTGTCAAAATAAAGGTCATATTCGGTCTTGGGTTGTCCGTAGTGACCATCAGACGCGACCGCAAAACGCAGGGTTTTGGCCGATTGAGTGGTGGGGCGCTGGCAAGCAGCCAACAAAGCTGCCCCAGAAAGCTGCATAAAATCACGACGAGAGAGAAGCATGAGAGAGCGTTTTAGGTTGAATCGAACAAAATTAGTCAAGTTTTACAAAAAGCCAGTACCTTTGAATATTATGAATTTCTGAACATGCACCACCTCTCCTCTACCTACCGCTGCCTCGTCGTGGACGACAACGAAATAGACCGCTTGACCGCTCAAATGTACGTCAAACGGTATCCGTTTCTGCACTTAGCAGGCGTGTGCGCGTCGGCACGCGAAGCTCTTGATTTTCTACAAACTCAACCCGTCGAAGTTCTCATCAGCGATATTGATATGCCCGACATGACGGGCTTGGAGCTTCGGGCGCAGCTACGCCATATTCCTGTGTGCATTTTTGTCACGGCTTATCCCGACTACGCGGCGGAAAGTTTTGAAGTGGAAGCATTTGATTTTTTGGTCAAACCACTCAAAGCCGAGCGTGTAGAGCAGTGCATGAACAGGTTGAGCAACTATCTGGAAATCAAGCAAAAAGCCGAACTTTTTGAATATAGTTTGGGCGGCAATACCATTTTTATCAAAGACGGCCACGAGCAAATCAAACTCAACTTACACGATATTTTGTATTTGGAAGCCCTCAAAGACTACACCCGCATCATCACACCTACCAAGAAATACAGCGTTTTGGCTTCGATTGGTTTGTTGCTCCAAGAGCAGGCGTTTCAGTCGTTTGTGCGGATTCACCGTAGCTACGCCGTGCAGAAGCACTACATCGAGCGAGTGTCGGCACAGCAGGTCCACGTGCGTGAGTACACGCTGCCCGTGGGCAGAAGCTACAAAGATGCTTTGGTGAATTTGAAGTGACAACGACTCACTTCACTTTTCGGCTCCGAATACGGCTCAAAAATTCGGGCGAAACGCCCAAATACGACGCAATGAGGTGCTGCGGAACGCGGTGCGGTATGCTGGGGTATCGTTCCAAAAACGCCTCGTAACGCTCTTCGGCAGTCATAGCAATACTCTGATAATGACGCTCTTGGTAGGTAGCCAAATGCCGCTGCACCATGAGCCGATACGCCCTTTCGAGTTTGGGGAAGCGGTCGAGCAGGTACTCTTTTTCTTGGGGATTGATGAATAGCAGCGTACAGTCTTCGAGGGTTTCGATAAACATCCGACTGGGTTTTTGTTCGTGAAAACTCGCAATGTCACTCACCCACCAATTCTCAATCGGAAACGTCAAAATCACCTCGTGACCTGCTTCGTTGAGAAAGTACGTTTTCAAGCAGCCTTTGACCACAAACCCCTCAAAACGACAGATTTCTCCTTGACGTAGCAACTGTGTTTTTTTGGGGAAATGTCTGACTTCAAACGACTTGTCTATTTCTTCGAGCGTCGCGTCGTCAAACCGACAGATGTTCTTGAAGAATGAGTTGAGTTCGGTAAACATGGATTTCTGTCAAAATAATCAATGGAAGTGGCCATTAGTCCCTATTTACTCATACACTTTCTTCCCCTTTTTGAGCCATACACCCCAGGTT
>JALOLW010000551.1 GCA_025455795.1 Spirosomataceae bacterium | reverse complement strand
ATTGAGAAAAGTGAAAAAATATGGGCCCGAATATTAATTCTGTGGCCTGGGAGTCTTTGCCATCACTTAGTGCGAATGGAGATCTCTTGTATTTTTCTTCTAACCGGACCGGGGGTATGGGGGGCTCCGATATCTATGTCTCAAAACGCAATGCGGATGGAACCTGGTCCAAAGCAGAAATACTGAAAGGGGCCATCAATACCACCTCCAATGACCAGGCCCCATTCATTCATCCTGATGGTCAAACCTTGTATTTTATGTCCAACGGACATCCTGGTTTTGGAGGTATGGATGTATTCTTTGCACGTAAAACCAAGGAGGGTGTCTGGGATACTCCTGTTAACATAGGTTACCCCATCAATACCGAAAAAAATGAAGGTGCTTTTTACGTAAGCCTTGACGGCAGCACTGCTTTCTTTTCAAAAGAAGGAACTGACAGAAAATTTGAAAAACTCGAATTGAGCGGTGATGCGTACCACGCTGCACTGGACATTTTTAGTTTCGACCTTTATGAGGGCGCCAGACCACAACCGGTAACTTATGTGAAAGCAAAAGTTCTGGATGCTGTTACTAAGCAACCGCTACAAACCAATGCTACTATACTCCCGCTGAAGGATGGCAAATATTTTACCCAAAAGTCTACAGGGAAAGATGGCACATTCCTTATTGTGTTGCCCAGTGGAGAGGATTATGCGTTGATTGTTCAAAAAGAAGTCTATTTATTCTATTCTGAAAATTTCTCATTGAACGGGGTTCATAAAATAGATCAACCTTATGAGTTGACTATTTTGCTTCAACCCATCAGTGGATTAAGCGCCGATAAACAAAAGCCCATTGTTCTTAAAAATGTGTTTTTCGACACTGGTTCAGCCCTGCTTAGGAAAGAGTCTTACAGCGAGTTGAACTTGCTCGTGGAATTATTACAAAAAAATGCAGCACTCAAAATCGAACTGAGAGGCCATACGGACAACGTAGGATCTGACTCAGAGAACTTAAAGCTAAGTGAAAACCGTGCAAAGGCGGTTGTAGCATACCTGGTTCAAAAAGGGATTGACACCGGGAGATTGCGTGCGAAAGGATTCGGAGAAACGCAGCCCGTAGACAGTAATGATACAGATACCGGCCGCCAGAATAACAGGAGAACGGAGTTTATTCCTTTTTAGATTTTTGAGGGGAAGGCTTTACAAATGCGGTATCCCTCCTGTCACCAATTTTTTTCACCATCAACCCAATGTTTCTGATACCTCTGAGGGTATCCATTCTGTTGTATTGCTGCAATGAAATGTCGTATTTCCCTGGCAAATTAAAATACGCACGTTCCTGAATGGGCAGGTGTAAAGTACACCAGGAACTGCCACAATCACCATACCAGGCCCCCTGTGCACTGGCTAATTCCAGGCTGACTTGCTGAGTCAATACTTTTCCGTTCGGATAGCGGGTTTTGATCAGGGTGTAACAATTCTGATTGGGAAATTCCGCGTCGTGTTTTACATCCAGTAACAAATCATACACAGCATTGGTATCCGTAACATTGAAAGAGAAACCAAACAAATCACGGTAGAAGAATTGGAGCAGATAGCCGAAAAATTGGGTGTAAAGCCTACTAAATTATTGGAGTTTGAGGACAATATTTCTAATTTTTTTGACCAATGTAGCTCTCCACAAGTCAATACAGGGGATGATAATAAGGGTGATACTATCACCAATAATTACGAACAAAAAGTATGCCCCTCTCCGACATCGAACTCACAGGCTATGACCAAATCTCGGTCATGGGCGCACGCGAACACAACCTCAAAGACATTGACGTAAATATCCCCCGCAATAAACTGGTCGTAGTCACGGGTATCAGCGGCAGCGGCAAATCGTCGCTGGCGTTTGATACTATCTACGCCGAAGGCCAACGCCGCTACATGGAGAGTTTTTCGGCTTACGCCCGTGGATTTTTGGGCAACATGGAACGCCCCGACGTGGATAAAATCGAAGGGCTAAGTCCTGTCATTAGCATTGAACAAAAAACTACTTCGCGCAATCCACGCTCTACCGTGGGTACTGTGACCGAAATTTACGATTTCTTGCGCTTGCTCTACGCTCGTGCGGGCGATGCGTACAGCTACGCCACGGGTAAACCGATGGTGAAGCAGTCACAAGACCAAATCATTGAGCAGATTTTGGGGCAGTTTGAAAATCAAAAAGCCACACTGCTCGCGCCCGTGGTCAAAGGCCGCAAGGGGCATTATCGGGAGTTGTTTGTGCAAGTGGCCAAACTCGGCTATACCAAAGTGCGCGTGGATGGCGAGGTGCAAGACATCACGCCCAAAATGCAACTCGATCGCTACAAAATCCACGACATCGAAATCGTGGTGGATAGGCTCATTCCTAAAAGCGACGATAGGTTTCGGTTGAGTCAGTCGGTAGGGACGACCTTGAAGCAGGGCAAAGGCGTGATGATGCTCTTGGATGCCAAAAATCAGGTGCATTATTTTTCTCAAAACTTGATGGACCCCGAATCGGGCATCAGCTACGACGACCCCGCACCCAACAGTTTCTCGTTCAACTCACCCTACGGCTGGTGTCCTACCTGTCAGGGATTGGGTGTGGTAGAGGAAATTACCGAAGAAAGCGTGATTCCCGACAAATCGCTGAGTTTGAGTCGTGGGGCGATTGCGCCCATCGGCGAATACCGCGATTTATGGATTTTCAAGCAGTTGGAAGTATTGCTCAAACCATTCAAAGTCAATCTCACCACGCCCATTGAGAAGTTTCCTGCGGAGGCGGTAGAAATCATGCTTTACGGCACCGACGAACCCGTGCCAGTGCCTTCCAAAAAATACGAAGGGACCGAATGGAACACCAAATACGAAGGCATTATACCGTTTTTGCGTCGCCAACAAGAAAACGGCACCGAAAAAATCCAAGATTGGCTGCGTGATTTTATGCAAATCAAAACCTGTCCCGATTGCAACGGAGCGCGTTTGAAAAAAGAATCGCTTTGGTTTAAAATAGACAATCGGCACATTGGTGAATTGGCCGAAATGGACGTGCGCGAGTTGGCCAACTGGCTCAATGACCTCGAAGGCCGCATCACCGAGCGGCAACAACTCATTGGGCGCGAGGTGTTGAAAGAAATCCGTAAGCGAGTGGGCTTTTTGCTCGACGTGGGCTTGGACTACCTCACCCTCAACCGCCCCCTCAAAACGCTGTCGGGAGGCGAAGCGCAACGTATCCGCTTGGCTACGCAGATAGGGACGCAACTCACGGGCGTGCTGTACATCATGGACGAGCCGAGCATTGGCTTGCATCAGCGCGACAACGTGCGGCTCATTGATTCCTTGAAAAAACTAAGGGATTTGGGTAATACTGTTTTGGTCGTCGAACACGACAAAGACATGATGCTCGAATCGGACTATATTCTCGACATCGGCCCAGGCGCGGGGCGGCACGGCGGGCAGGTAGTAGGACACGGAACACCCGAAGAGTTTATACAAAACGGCTCTGTCACCGCCGATTACCTGAGCGGTCGGCGGGCCATCGAAATTCCCAAAAAACGCCGTGAAGGCAATGGCAAAAGTATTGTACTAAAAGGCGCAACGGGCCACAATCTCAAAAACGTAACGCTCAAACTCCCCCTCGGCAAGATGGTGTGTGTGACGGGCGTGAGCGGTAGCGGTAAGTCGTCGCTGATTCACGAGACGCTGTTTCCGATTCTTAACCGCCATTTTTACAACTCCAAACGCGAGCCGTTGGCCTACAAAAGCGTGGAAGGTTTAGAACACGCCGACAAAGTGATTGAAGTGGACCAATCGCCCATCGGACGAACGCCGCGCTCCAATCCCGCCACTTACACCAACCTATTTTCGGAGATTCGGGCGTTGTTTTCGGAGTTGCCCGAAGCCAAAATCCGTGGTTATAAGCCTGGCCGTTTTTCGTTCAACGTAAAAGGAGGCCGCTGCGAAGATTGCGAAGGTGCGGGCATGAAAAAAATCGAAATGGAGTTTTTGCCCGATGTGTATGTGGACTGCGACACCTGCAAAGGCAAGCGTTTTAACCGCGAAACGCTCGAAGTGCGCTACAAAGGCAAGTCCATCTCTGACGTGCTCGATATGACCGTGGAGCAGGCGTTGGAGTTTTTTGAAAGCATCCCCAAAATCAATCGCAAAGTACAAACACTCCACGACGTGGGCTTGGGCTACATCACTCTCGGCCAACACGCCACCACGCTTTCGGGCGGGGAAGC
>JALOLW010000120.1 GCA_025455795.1 Spirosomataceae bacterium | reverse complement strand
AAACGTATCGTAATCATCTAAACCACATAAGTCAAATTTGGCTTATTGTTTGCGGGTTGATAAACCTAAATACTTGAAAAATTATATTTAATTAAGAAAGAGGTCTAATAGGTTATTGTCTCTTTCGCTACCGTCATAAGTATATTTTAAAGCCTTATTGGAGTTCAAAGAAACCGCCAAAATCGCCATTTTTGCCGCGTCTAATTCAATCGTATTTGTTGTGTTAAGCGGCGAAATTGTCAAAATAACCGTTCCAAACGCTTGTTTTTGCACCCAATCAAACGCTAAATCGAGTGCAATGTGCTGCACGTCAATTTTTGGAACACGTACAGATGATAGAGATGACAGCTTGGTCAAACCACCCCCTTCTTGCGAAAAAAGTGGCTGTACGAAAAAGGCTAAAAAGCCAGCGATGAAGGATTTCAGTGTTTTCAATGACTGTTTCATAAATGCCAGTTTGTTTGCGATTTCCTTGAGCAGGAAGGCATTAACTTGCTAATTGTAAAATGCAAAACTATGAACACTTGCCGATTTAAAATGGTCATAAAGAAGACATTTCAGGCCATTTTTTTCAACGCTCAAAGGTCGTTTTTCAGAATAGGCTCGCAACCGTCTATTTTTAGTGATTAACGACTTAAAGGTTTAGGATTTTTACCTAAAAAGTAGTATCTTTACGCCTTAGAAATTTGTAATTTTTTCAGAAACGTAAACTTTTGTTTGTCACCAATTTAGACAGTATGGCCAGCGAATCGAACGAAACACCCGAGCAAAACAACAGAAACAATTATTCAGCCGAAAATATTCAAGTCCTCGAAGGGTTGGAGGCTGTGCGCAAACGTCCCGCCATGTACATCGGCGATATTGGCGTCAAAGGTCTCCACCACCTGATATGGGAAGTCGTAGATAACTCCATAGACGAAGCCCTGGCGGGATATTGTGACCGTATTGAGGTAACCATCAACACCGACAACTCCATCACCGTCAGAGACAACGGACGCGGTATCCCGACGGGAATGCACCCCAAAGAGAAAAAATCAGCCCTCGAAGTCGTGATGACCGTGCTTCACGCGGGCGGAAAATTTGACAAAGACACCTATAAAGTTTCAGGTGGTTTGCACGGCGTAGGCGTGTCTTGCGTCAATGCCCTCTCTACCCACTTGCGCGTAGAAGTACACCGCGAAGGCAAAATCTTTGAACAAGAATATAGTATCGGTAAGCCACTCTACGCAGTACGCGAGATAGGTGCTTCCGACCGAACAGGCACTCAAGTACACTTCAAGCCCGATACCAGTATCTTTATTGCGTCCGAATACAACTACGAAACCGTCGCCAATCGCCTGCGTGAATTGTCGTTTTTGAACAAAGGCATCCATATTCACTTGACTGATTTGCGCGATTTGGACGACGACGGCACGCCGCGCAAAGATGAATTCTTGTCGCAAGGCGGACTCGTCGAGTTTGTCAATTACCTCGACAGCACCCGCGACCACCTCATCCCGAAACCAATTTACATGGAAAACAACAAAGGTACTGTCCCTGTGGAGGTTTCGATGATTTATAATACTTCGTATTCCGAAAATGTGGTGTCGTATGTCAATAATATCAATACCATCGAAGGGGGTACGCACGTGTCGGGTTTCAGGATGGCACTCACCCGCACCCTCAAAAACTACGCCGATAAATCAGGGATTCTGGCCAAAGAAAAAATAGAAGTGAGCGGCGATGACTTCCGCGAAGGACTCACGGCAGTAATTTCGGTCAAAGTAGCCGAGCCGCAGTTTGAAGGACAGACCAAAACCAAGCTCGGTAACTCCGACGTAGCGGGCGCAGTGAGTCAAGTGGTGAGCGAAATGCTCGACAATTTCTTGCAAGAAAACCCAAAGGAAGCGAGGATGATTGTGGACAAGGTATTGCTCGCTGCCAAAGCGCGCATTGCCGCCCGCAAAGCCCGCGAAATGGTGCAGCGCAAGAGTGTGTTGAGCCTCGGTGGGCTGCCTGGCAAACTCGCCGACTGCTCCGAAACCGACCCCGCGCTGTCGGAAGTGTACCTTGTGGAGGGCGATTCGGCGGGCGGAAGTGCCAAACAAGGCCGTAACCGTGCCTATCAGGCGATTTTGCCGCTTCGTGGTAAGATTCTGAACGTCGAGAAAGCCCAAGAATATAAGATTTACGAAAACGAAGAAATCAAAAACATCATCACGGCACTCGGAGTGCAGTTTGGCCGTGAAGGCGACGAACGCGCCCTCAACATGGACAAACTCCGCTACCACAAAGTCGTCATCATGACCGACGCCGACGTGGACGGTAGCCACATCCGCACGCTAATTCTGACGTTTTTTTTCCGCTACATGAAAGACCTCATTGACAATGGCTACGTCTATATTGCTCAACCGCCGCTATACTTGGTCAAAAAAGGCAAAGAAGAACGCTACTGCTGGACCGAAGCCCAACGCGAACAAGCCGTGCGTGAGATAGGCGGAGGACGTGAGGAAAGCGTTTATATTCAACGATATAAGGGTCTTGGTGAAATGAACCCAGAGCAACTTTGGGAAACCACCATGAACCCCGAAAACCGTAGCTTGAAGCAAGTAAACATCGAATCGGCAGCCGAAGCCGACCACCTGTTTTCGATGCTCATGGGCGATGAAGTGGCGCCGCGCCGCGATTTTATCGAGCGTAACGCCAAATATGCACGTGTAGATGTGTAAGGCTCATTAAATTTTTGTTAGAAAAGCCGCTGAAATAAACAAGTCAGCGGCTTTTGTTTTTATTTTGCAGTTGTTTTCAGCCCTCACACCTCTCAGAAATTATTGAAATGCCGCAAGAACCTACAAAAGCAGTCAAAAACGGAATATCCTCCTTGTTTTCTTTCATCAGGGGTCGTCAATCCGATGCCAACGGCCAAGAACCCGACCGTTTTGCCCGTGCGACCGAGCGCGTAAGCCAAACCATCGAACAGTCCAATTTCATCAGCCGCGATTTGAGCTGGTTGCAATTCAACTACCGCGTCCTCGACCAAGCCCGTAGTCCGCAGCGAAGTGTATTTGAGCGCATGAAGTTTTTGGCGATTTCTGACTCCAACTTAGACGAATTCTTTACGATTAGAGCGGGCAGTTTGTACAATTACTTAGATTATGGCAAAGAGCGTATAGACTATTCAGGTTTGCGCGAAATCCCTTTCCGCAAAGCCCTTTTTTCGGCAGCGCAGCGATTTACCGAAGCCCAAGACGATGTGTTTTCTAACGATATTCTGCCACTCTTTGAAGAATTTAAACTCAAAATAGGTACTTGCGTTGAACTTACAGAAACCGAAAAAAACGACGTAGGAACGTATTTCGACCGCACCATTTATCCGATGCTCACACCGATGCTGTTTGACTACACGCACACTTTCCCCGTGCTGTTGGCCAAGACACTCATCTTTGGCGTCGTTACTCGACTTGGCAACGCGGCCGCGTCGGAAGAAGAAAACCTCAAACTGTCTTTTGTCCAAATCCCCGCCAACTTGCCGCGTTTTTATACGATAGAGCGCAAATCGGGCGAGTTCGTGTTTTTGCCCATCGAAGAAATCATCCGCCACGAACTCTACAAACTCTACCGCAACGTCGAGATTGTGTCGTTGCACTTGTTTAGGATTGTCAGAAACGGCGATTTTTCTATCGAAGAAAGCGAAGACGTGGAAAATGACTTTTTGGACGAAATCAAGCAAAAACTCAAAACCCGACGACTGGGGCGTGTGGTACGCATGGAAATCGAACCCAACGCCTCCGAGTGGATGCTCAATCTTCTCAAAAAACGCTGGGAAATAGACGATTACAATATTTTTACGTGCAACCACCTCCTTGATTTTACGTGCTTGTGGCAGATTATCAAGCATCCCGAATTTGTCGAATTGATCCCCCCCCCACCCGCTCCCGTACCCCCACTCGGATTGGAACGTAATCCTACCAACGATATCTTTGAAACCATCAAAGAAAACGATATTCTGCTGCACCATCCCTACAACAATTTTGAACCCGTTTTGGAATTGTTGGAAATGGCCGCCGAAGACCCCAATGTACTGTCTATCAAGATGACGATTTATCGGTTGGCCAAAAACTCCCGCGTGACCGAAGCGCTCCTCAAAGCCGCCGAAAATGGCAAACACGTGGCGGTATTGTTTGAAGTAAAAGCGCGTTTTGACGAAGAAAACAACATCCGCGAAGCCCAAAAACTCCAAAAAGCGGGCTGTTTTGTGATTTATGGCATCAGCCAATACAAAACACACACCAAGCTGCTCCAAATCGTGCGGGCCGAAGGGACAGGCTCGGTGAGTTATTCACACTTGGCCAGTGGCAACTACAACGAAGATACCGCCAAACTCTACACGGACATCGGGCTGCTCACTTGCGACGACACCTACAACCGCGACATCACGGAGTTTTTCAACGTCATCACGGGTCACTCTTTGCCCAACAATTACCAGCACCTCATTACCGCCCCGCGCGATATGCGGAAGCAAATCATCAAGTTGATTCAGCAAGAAGCCAAAAACGCCAAAAGCGGATTACCGAGTGGGATTTGCCTCAAAGTCAATTCGCTCGAAGACAAAGCCACCATCGAAGAACTCTACAAAGCATCGCAAGCAGGTGTTCCTATTAAGCTGATAGTGAGAGGGATATGCTGCTTACGCCCTGGCCGCAAAGGACTGAGCGAAAACATACGTGTGCGCTCTATCGTGGGTGATTTTTTGGAGCATACGCGCATTTTGTATTTTCACAACAACGGCTCGCCGCGCCTTTTTGGCGGCAGTGCCGACCTGATGGTGCGCTCGTTTGACCGCCGAATTGAATCCATTTTTGAGTTTGTGAATCCCAAAGCACGTCAACAAGCCATTCATATTTTGGACTTCAACCTGCGCGACAATGTAAATGCTTACGAAATGCTCGAGGATGGCAACTACGTCAAGTGTGAGTGCGAAGAAGGACAAGAAACTTTCAACATCCACCAGCGATTTTTCACGGTCACCATCGAAGAAGTCAATGAAGCCCAGCTCTTCATTCCTGCCTCCGAATCGGTAGCAGAAGAAGTGCTTTGATGCTTCATTCCAACCTTTTTTGTGCTTTGCGCGTCATATAGACGTTAGTGACATCAAACATCATGAAAACCGTATCATTACTTCTTTTTTGTATAGGAATCTTTTGGGGCTGTTCTTCCAAAGACGCCGACCTCTTGGCGGAAAATTTGAGAACTTGCGCTTCCGCCCGTCCCGAACTCACGGGCAAGTGGGTACTGACCGAGTTTCGGTACTATGGTGGCTGCTGCCCTGTCATCGCCGATTCGACTTGGAAAAAAGCCGATACTTCGCCCGAAGCCCGCGCCGTGATTGAGTTTACCACCGACGGCAACCTCCGCGTCTATCCGATTGCCAAAAACTCCAATGTCCAAGGAAATTTTTCAGCTTCCTTTGCCCCCAATCTGCCCATTGTTACATCATTCAAAGCAGACACCAAGGAAATAACGCTGGCCGAACAGATTCTGGGCGGGGGGCCGTGGTACAAAATCGTCAAAATCAAACAGCTCAGCACTACGGAGCTTACGTTGGCTATTTTGGTAGGCAAAGAAGGCGAAATGAACGACCGTAAATACCTGAGAATCTGCGAATAATCATATCATCGCTTTGACCGCGCTGATAAACTGTGCCATATCTTCTATTTATCCTTGCGCGTTGAAACTTTATCTACGATATACCAAAAGTCTTGTACTTTGATAAGATTGAAATAATCCGTAAATACGGCTTTGGGTGTTTCGAGTTCACACTTAGCACTGGCGATATTACCCTCAAAATCAATCAGTTTGATGCGCCCGGATGTTCCTTCTTCTTTGGCATGAGGCTTAAAACCACTCAGATATTGCGCCCGATTGACGTTGCGAAACACGCCATCCCGATACACTTTTAGGTGGCAGGTGCTGTGCATGGCCTTGCCGACTTTGGTGGTGTCACCTGTCATCCAGCCGTCAAAATACAACTGAATCGTTTGTTCGATGAGCGGACGCTCGTTGGTTTGGGCTTGTAAGATGGACGTACCCAACAAGACGCACACAATGAAAAGAAAGCTGTTTTTCATGGATATTAACAATTTGGTTATTGGCAAAAATAGTAGTTTTTCCTTTACAATTCTTTGTATTGATAACGCTTATTTAAAAATTTTAGCATGACACAGAACCGAAGAAAATTCTTGAAAATGAGCGGCTTGGCTTATTTCGGAATCACAAATCAAAATCTCCCAATGGCATCTAACTTATTTTTGGAAAATATAGAAAGGCAAAACAACGCCGACGCATCTCTCAGTATCATTGGGCAGTATGGCGAATGGGCCAATCGTCGCAATGCCCAGCGGCTTCCCATTTTGTCGTTTAGGAACAAGCAATTCAATGACCTCAAAAGTTGGCAGTCAAAAGCCAAACAGCAGACATTGGATCGAATGGGTCATCAGCCTATCACCGAAACACCCACGGTCAAAGTTGTAGAACAGCTTACTTACGACGGTCTGCATATCGAAAAGCTGACTTGGCAACTTCCCTACGGACGAGCGACCGAGGCGGTTTTGCTCAAACCCGCCAACGCTACGGGCAAACTCCCCGCCGTATTGGCCTTGCACGACCACGGCGGCAATAAGTATTTTGGCACGCGCAAAATCATCAAAACGTCTGACAATCAACACCCAATGATGACCGAGCATCAGGCCCATTACTATGGTGGCAAGGCTTGGGCCAACGAACTCGCCAAGCGCGGCTACGTAGTGTTGGTGTCTGATTCGTTTACGTTTGGGAGCCGTAGAGTGATGCTCCAAGACGTACCGGAACGCCTCCGCAACAAACTCACCGACAACGCCCCCGAAAAACAAGAAAACATTGACGCTTACAATACTTGGGCAAGCAATCACGAGCATACCATGGCCAAATCGCTCTTTTCGGCAGGAACATCTTGGCCCGCGGTGTTTTTGGCCGAAGACCAAAAAGCCCTCGATATTCTTTGCGCTCGCCCTGACGTAGATGCCAGCAAGGTAGGTTGCTGCGGGTTGTCGGGTGGTGGACTGCGGTCGGTGTATTTGGGTGGGTTGGACGAGCGGGTCAAATGCGCCATCCCCGTCGGTTTTATGACTACTTGGGCTGACTTCTCGCTGAATAAGTCTTTCACCCACACTTGGATGACGTACATCCCCATGCTGCCCAATGAACTCGACTTCCCCGAAATCTTGGGACTTCGCACGCCGCTACCTACACTGGTTCTAAACGACAAGGAAGACCAACTTTTTACGCTAACTGAAATGCAAAAAGCTGATGCAATTTTAGGGGAAGTTTATCAAAAAGCCAATGCCGCCGACCGTTATCGCTGTACTTTTTACGACGGCCCTCACAAATTTGACCAACCGATGCAAGCTGAGGCGTTTGCGTGGTTTGACAAGTGGTTAAAATAAGCATCTCTCCATGAAAATACTGAACTGTCTTTTGCTTTTATGCTTGCTTGGGCAGGTCTCTCACGCGCAGGCACGCTACACATCGGCGCAGGTACATTCGCACAACGACTACGCGCAAGTCAATCCCTTTTTTGGCGCGTATCAGTTGCGGTGCGGAAGTATTGAGGCCGATGTATTTCTCCAAAATGGCGAATTGATGGTAGCTCATACGCCTTTTGAAATTCGCCCTGAGCGTACCCTCAAAAGTCTGTATTTAGAGCCACTTCAAAAAGAATTTCAACACAAACGAGGTGAGCCACTTCAACTGCTTATTGACCTCAAAACTGCCTCCAAACCCACCCTCGATACATTGGTGAGTCAGCTTCGACAATACCGTGCTTTGATAGCCAAAAGAAGTCGCCTCAAAATCGTAATCAGTGGCAATATGCCCCCTCCCACCGACTTTGGGCAGTATCCCTCGTGGATTTATTTTGACGGGCGATTTACCCAAACCTACTCCGCCAAAGAATTGAAACGGGTGGCGTTGTTTAGCATGTCGTTTGGCAGTGTAGGCAAGTGGTCCACCAACGAAGAACTATCGAAGGAAACTCAACAAAAAGCCCTCGAATGGGTACAAAAAGCGCACCAACAGGGCAAAAAGATTCGTTTTTGGGCTACGCCCGATACCCCGCAAGCATGGCAGATGCTCCAATCGCTCGGCGCAGACTGGATTGGCACTGACAATCCTCCACGGGTGGTCGAGTTTTTGAAAAACTAAACGGTAGTTTCTTCTACAAACACGCCTACGCCCCCGTTCTCAACCAACCCGTGATACTCATGCGCTCACGGATAGCGGGCAAAACTTCGTGTTCGAGTTTGTCGGCTTCAAAGCACACCAAGCGCCCCGCAGTGGGTGATACTTTTAACGACTGATTTTCAGGCAAATAAATCACCAATTCGCCACCGTCGGTGGGTTGCCAAGCCTCGTTGAGGTAGCAAATCACCGACATTTTGCGGCGGGAGTCGTGGCGAAAGCGGTCCAAATGTCGCTTGTAAAAAGTACCCACGGGATAAAGGGCATAGTGAAACTCAAAATCACGCAAACCGAGGTAGCAGGTTTGGTTGAGGTATTGTCGCAGTGTGTTGATTTTCTCAAAAAACAGTTGTTCTTCGGGCTGCGTGGTATTTTCTTCGAGCCACAGCACGTGGTCGCCTCTGATTTGAGTATGTACTTGATGTTCAGCACCTTGCCCGACACCTGCATTTTTAAAAATCCCCGCTATGTAGCGATTCCGTAGTGTTTGGGACAACACAGCGACCTCGGAAGCGTCCAAAAAATCGTCGGCGATGCCGTAGCCGTGTTCGGCAATACTGTCTATAAGTGTGTCAAAAATTTCCATTGGACAAAGATACAGCATTTCGTAAACTCATTCCTGCTTTCCAGAATAGGCTGTTTTCCATTTTTTCAAAACTCTCTTGGGCATTTCTTGGGTGATAATCCGTTCAGGCCATGCCGAAGTATAAAAAGTCAATGATTGCATCAAAGTCCCTTCGGGTGTTTCTTGGGTGTAGAATGTTGGGGCAAAGTACGTAAAGGAATGGTTGGTGTCAGAAAAAGCATTGGCTTTTGAGAGATAGTACGCTGTCAGTTGGACGACTGTACTGCCCTCAAAGGCATCATCTGCCACAATACCAATAGGCTGTCCTGCTTCTACTTCATCGCCTTCTTTCACCAAAAGAGCCCCTTTTTTGAGGCGATTGTAACGCATGAATGAGCCATCTTGATGGAAAATTTCAATAAAATTAGTTTCGCTCGAAAACCAAACGTTGTCATTGTATTTGTCAATATTGCCTACCGTTTGACTCACCATTCCCCGCCTTGCGGCATAGACCGTATCGCCTTTGTTCATCGAAAAAGAAAGTCCATAAAAATCTGCGACTTTTCGCCCTAAGACCACCTCGGTGATGCTTTTAGAAACAGCCGCCCGGTGCGGTTTTTGAGGGGAAAAGGGCAACAAATACACGAAAGGCTTGGGCGGTTTGGACATTGTGCGGGTTTTAATGTAAAAAGTGTTCCACTCCCTGCTGTCACTGATTCTGTAAAAGGCAGACCACAATCGCACGTGCCTCCTTGGAGTTCTGCAAACTCCACTTTGACGGAATAATCGCAAAAATTGGGGTTTTTGTATTGAAAAGTATAACCGCCATTGGTAGCCGTATAGTTTACTTCCAAAGGTTGCTGCGCCCGCACTAAAACTGTTAGCAGGTTACAAAAGACAACAAAATAGAATAGTTTAGGCTTCATTTTGATTGTTTGCAATCGTTGTAAAGTTCGCCAGTAACATATATTTT
>JALOLW010000119.1 GCA_025455795.1 Spirosomataceae bacterium | reverse complement strand
ATTTTGGAAGAACTCAAATACGCCAATCCTACCAAAACCGAAACCGAGTGTCGGACGATTTTGGGCTGCTTTTTGTTCACGGGCGAAGATGTCTTCAAAAAAATCAAAGTGCTTTCGGGGGGGGAAAAATCGCGCGTCGCGCTGGCCAAAGTACTGGTGTCAGAAGCCAACTTTTTGCTGCTCGACGAGCCTACCAACCACTTGGACATGCAGTCGGTCAATATCCTTATCCAAGCCTTGCAGCAATACGAAGGCTCGTACGTGGTAGTGTCGCACGACCGCTTTTTTGTGGAGGCGATTGCCAATAAAATTTGGTACATCGAAGACCAGCAAGTAAAACAATACCCGGGTACTTATACCGAATACGAATGGTGGCAAGAAGACCGCGAGGAAGAGGAAAGTTCGCAGTCGGCAGTAAGTAGTATGCAGTCAGCAGTAATCAGTACGCAGCCAGCAGTAAGCAGTAAGCAGTCCACAGGTCATAGTTCACAGAGCACGGTTCGTAGTTCACAGTCGGTGGTGGATGTCAAGGCGTTGCAAAAAAAGGTGGCGCAGTTGGAAGCGCAGATTGAGGAGTTGGAAAAGCGCAAGACCGATACCGAAGCCAAACTTGCCCAGTCTGATGTTTATAACAATCCTACCAAACTGGCCGAACTAAACCGCTTTTACGCCGACATCAAGCAGCAAATCAGCAAAACGACCGACGAATGGGAAACGGCTTTGATGCAGTTGGAAGACGCTTAAACTCGTGGCATGACTCAAAGTCGTGCCACGAATGGGAAATGACTTTTATACAATTGAATTGGAGGACCCTTAAACTCGTGGCACGACTCAAAGTCGTGCCACGAGTGGACAAATAGAATCCGCGTATTTACAGCCCTTTTCGGTAGTCGAGTGGTGGTTTGCGGTCGCCGACGAGGGCTTTGTACTTAAAGCCATCGGTGCGTTTTTGAAGTTCAGCTTTGGCTTTGGTGAGCAGTTCGGGCGAGCTAAACATATCTACACCCGTCATGGCCATTGACTTGGCGGCTACCATCATGCCTTTAAACCCAATGCCCATGCCGTCGGCGGCGGTGGCTTGCCAAGTGTGGGCAGCCGTGCCAGGTACCCAAGTAGCGGGATACACGCCTACGGTAGGTACAATGTAGCTCACATCGCCCACGTCGGTACTGCCCGACATGTTTTTGTCAGTAGCAAATGGTTGAATATCAGCAGCAAAAGAGATGTTGGGGATTTTGTACGGAAAAGACTCCCGAATTTTGTTGGCAAACGCCAGTTCGTCAGCGTTGTATTTCACACCACCCACGCGGGTGAGGTTTTCGTGCATTACTTTGGCCAACACATCGTTGGGCAACAAGTCGTACAGACCAAAGTTTACGTCCACCTCCATTTTGGTTTCGGTGCCGATGGCGGCGCCCTCGCCGCATTTCACGACGCGGTCGAAGAGTTCAAGCACGCCCTGCACGTTGGGGTGGCGCACGTAATACTCCATTTCTACGTAATCTGGCACGACGTTGGCGGCCAATCCCCCTTTTTTGATGACGTAGTGAATCCGCGCCCGCTCGTCCATATGTTCGCGCATCATGTTCACCATGTAGTTCATAGACTCGGCAGCGTCCAAGGCCGAACGCCCCACGGCTGGGGCAGCGGCAGCGTGCGAACTACGGCCATAAAACTTGAAAATAGCCCCTTTTACGGCCAAGCTACTGCCCGAACTGGCATCGTTGCGGTCGGAAGGGTGCCAGTGAATCATGCCATCTACGCCGTCAAAAAGACCATCGCGGGCCATGAACACCTTACCACCACCGCCTTCTTCGGCGGGTGTGCCATAGACAACCACCGTACCTTGGCGTTTGTTGGCCGTGAGCCAGTCTTTGAGGGCTATACCCGCCGCCGCCGAGGCGGTACCAAACAGATTATGCCCGCAACCGTGGCCGTTGCCACCTTCGATGATTGGTTTTTTGTACGGCACGGTATCTTGCGAAAGCCCGGGGAGCGCGTCGAACTCGGCCAAAATACCAATAACGGGCTTGCCGCTGCCAAATTTGGCAATAAAACTGGTAGGCATACCCGCGACGGCGGTTTGTACTTCAAAGCCTTCTTTGCGGAGCATGTCCACGAGTACTTTCGAGCTTTTGGATTCCAAATAACCCAATTCGGGCGTGGTCCAAATGGTGCGGGCTACGTCGCAGTAAGCCGTGTATTTTTTGTCCAACTGACTGGCTACAAAGCCTTTGTCGTCGGTTTTTTGGGCAAAAACGCTGGCAATGGTTGCCAAAAACGTAAAAGTAAAAAGGATTTTTTTCATGAGTTTGTGAGGGGGTTAAGATGAAATGTTGGGATACAGAGCTTTAAAGGACTATTGGCACTGACAAATAAAAATCACGAATTGTCGTACCAGATCTTTCGTCAAATTGCTATTATCTGCCGTTTTTCTTTTTGCCTACAACGTATTTCATTTTAGGTTCTCTAAAAATTTCGAGTTGTCCGTTGGAGCTTTGGTATGGTCGTTCAAGGTTAAACTGACTAACGATGTGTTCGGGAATTGGAAGTTTGTGCAGATTACCAGGTTCAACTTTAATTGCTCCTGAGCCATAACTTTTACCAACAAGTTTTAGGTTTTCTAAAGTGTCGGGATGATTTAATGCTTGCCAAAGATTGTCAATGTATTCTTTGTCGTCATAAACAGGATAAACACACAGAAAACCTGTCAATGGCAATACGCCTGCCTCATTTTTTATGAAACGAGTATTTCGTCTGCCAAGGTATGCAAATAACAACGGCGGAACTTGTCGTTTCTCCATTTTATACCACGGTTTTCTTTGCTTAATAAGTGAACGTGTCGGCAATCCCATTTCTTCCCCAACCTTCAAATAGTCTTTGATAGATTTAGGACAATTCTCTTGTCCGTTTATTGATAACAAAAATGTAGGACGATTGTCTTTGTCCAACGCTTCAACATCTTTCAAAGTCAAAACACTTTTGGTTGCATCTTTTGACCTGCCAACGGCTCGTTTTAGAAACTCTTTAGGAATACCAAGTTCTTTAACTTGTTGGGCTGTCAAAAAGAAAAATTCATTTGAACCTGTTGCAATGCCTCTCATAACATTCGCAAAATCATTCAGATGGAATTTATAACCGTTGTGATTTTGTTCTGGTCGTGACAAACCAGTTGCTACGCCTTCCTTTAATTGACGAACGATTATTTCTAAGGTGTCATACTGCCTTTGCTCAAAATTGGATGAAACAAAATCTAACAAATCAGAGGAATAGGCTTTGTTAGCTTTTACCCATAGCAATGTTTTTTGAGGCTCTGAGTTTTTGATAAGGAAAATAATTGCATTGGTATCAACATTCGGAAAAGGCGTAGCTCTTTCTTCAAATGTAATTACGGCTTCAATGCAAAATGTTGAGGAAATCCATTTCCATAAATTCTTTGCAAACTTTCCTTCACAGGTGTCAGCAGGCATTATAAAAGCAAGTTTACCATCTTTCTCAACGAGGTTTAGTGCTTGAATTAGAAAATATATGTGATAGCCTGCTCTACCATCAATTGTGTTGCCTGTTATTGATGTTGAAAGTTGCTTGAGTAACAACTTTGTTTCATCATCAATTCTGTGATGCCTAATGTATGGCGGATTTGCAACAATTGCCTTAAACTTTCTTTTTGGCGGGTCTTTTATGAAATCTCTTTTCTCAACGAAACACTTCTCATTGTTGTAGATCTCATCAGATAGAACATCAGCGTCTATATCTGTTCCGAAAAAGGAAGTGCTTTTTTTGTTGAGTTTTAGTAATGCTTCATAAAATGCACCTCTACCAGTTGCAGGGTCAAAAACTAAGTCTGTGTTTTCTGCTACATAAGCTACCATCGCTTCGGCAACCCAACTTGGTGTCCAAAATTGTCCTTTGTCACGAAGAATTTCTCTTTCGTTCCATTCAGTGGGTAGCTTCTGATGTGATTTTACTTTTCCCATCAGAGTTTGCTTAATACGTTAATTGCTTCATCTGCTATTGTTAAAGAACCACCTTCAAATTTTACATAGGGTAAAATGTGTCCGTTCTTGTCCTCAATAAAAGCAGGAATTAATTGCGGCCTTTCACTTGAAACGCCAAGCGGATAAGCGTAATGATAGTAATATTTATAGATAGCTTTTTTTGTAGTTGCACCACCAGGTGCTTGAAAAACCTGTTCTGTTGGGAGAATTAAACCATCTGTAACTAATCGTTGTGCTTCATCAAATGAGAGACCAAATGCTCTGTCAAAGAATACATGCCAAACGTGAATTGGAATTTTGTTTTCTTCTTGCCATTTACTTAATGGAAAGCGGTCTTCTTCTTTGATGATTACAGTAGGAAGAACCGCAGTTTTTGCAAGCCCTAATTTTCCTCCAAGTCGCTTTTGAGCCTTCATCGGGGTTTTGAAGTCAGGCATTTTCTCAGCAACCCATAGAGAGTTTTCGCATTCTACAGCTATGATTGCTTTTTGAATAAGTGGTTGCAGTTTATCCTCTGTGATGAAAGGGAGTTCTTCCGCCCCGCCTATGCCTGCAATAAATTCGTTAACGAATGGTTTGTCTGCAATTTTGAAAACTAAAAGGTCAGGACGTTTTATGTGTCCAAGTCCTGCGGCTTCCAAGCGTTCAAAATAAAGTTCAAACGCTCTAACATCATTTGTTGGGGCTGTTCCACTTGGTCCGTATGGGATGGCGTAAAACTTATTAGTCTTGTTAGTTGCGTCAATCAAACGCTTTTCACTCCATACTCCTTGCGACCATCGCATTAAGAAGTCGCTGCCTCTTAATTTTCTTGGATTGAGCCAGAAGTCCGCCCAAGTAATTTCTGTTACTCCCCTTAATTCAAGTTCTATGTCCTCTGTTGAAACAGATAATGCTCTTTCAAATGGGTGAATTCCAGTCATATTCATTTAGTTCCGAAAGTTGGTTTAAATATTTTTTCCAAGTTGTAAAATGGGCAACATTTATTCGCAAAGTTTCAATGTTGCACTGTCGTCCCAAAATGCTAAGTAATGCGTGCATTTACGCATTGCGAATCGTCGCATCGTCTGCATTTATTGCGTCAAAGAGCGGTAGTTGAGCGGTGGTTTGCGGTCGCCGACGAGGCATTTGTACTGCCAATTGGGGCCACGTCGTTGTTCGAGTTCGGCTTTGGCTTTTTGAATGAGTTCGGGTGTCGTAAACAAATCAATTGCCGTCATGGCCATCGTTTTGGCGGCGACCATCATGCCTTTGAAGCCGATGCTCATGCCGTCGGCGGCGGTGGCTTGCCATGTGTGCGCGGCAGTGCCAGGCACCCAAGTAGCGGGGTAAACGCCCGCCGTAGGCACTACCCAACTGATGTCCGACACATCCGACGAACCCGAATTGATGATGCCCGTGCGGAAAGGCTGAATGGTGGTGGCATTAGAAAGCGGTGGGGCTTTTTTGGTGGGCAGGGTTTTTTGAATGGCTTCGGCAAAGGCCGTTTCTTCGGGGGTGTAAGTGATGCCGCCCACCTTACGCAAGTTGGCATCCATGACCCGCGAAAGTTCGTCGTTGGGCACCATTTCGTAGTAGCCCGAAATAACTTCGTATTCAAAACGGGTTTCGGTGCCGAGGGCAGCCCCTTCGCCGCATTTCAGTACGCGCTGCCAGAGTTCTTCCATGCCTTCGCCTTTGGGGTGGCGCACTTTGTATTCCATTTCCACATAATCTGGCACCACATTGGCCGCCAAACCTCCTTTTTTGATGACATAATGAATGCGCGCTTTTTCGTCTATATGTTCGCGCATCATGTTTACCATGTAGTTCATGGCCTCGGCGGCATCGAGGGCCGAGCGGCCTACTTGCGGGGCAGCGGCAGCGTGCGAGCTACGCCCATAAAACCGCATAATGGCCTGTTTTTGAGACAACCACGAACTTGACTCCGCGCTGTTTTCATCGGACGGATGCCAATGCAAGACCGCGTCCACGTCGTTGAACAGCCCCGCACGGGTCATGTAAACCTTCCCGCCACCGCCTTCTTCGGCGGGTGTGCCGTAAATTCTAATTGTACCGGGGCGTTTGGTTTGGGTGAGCCAGTTTTTGAGGGCTGTGGCGGCGGCTACTGAGGCCGTGCCAAACAGATTGTGACCACAGCCATGTCCGTTGCCACCCTCTACGATGGGTTTGCGGTAAGGCACAGAGTCTTGCGAGAGTCCTGGCAAGGCATCAAATTCTCCCAAAATGGCAATAATAGGCCTGCCGCTGCCGTAGCTCGCCACAAAACTCGTGGGCATATCGGCCACGCCAACGTCAAGTTTGAAACCCTCGGCGCGCAGTTCGGCTTGGAGCGTCGCCGAACTTTTGACTTCTTGATAGCCCAGTTCGGGCGTAGTCCAGATGGTGCGGGCGATGCTCGCGTAGTGTTGATAACGCTTGTCCAACTGCGCGGCAATCGCGGTTTTTTCGTCCGTTTTTTGGGCTTGGAGCGACAAGTTAGCCCAAAAACAAACTGTTAACAACAGCATAAAACTGGGGCGGAATTTCATAGAGATGTGTTGGGGTTAAGAAATTTTTGTCGAAAGTTACGGCTGACTTTTTGTAATTCCAATCCCTTTTTTTGAGAGGCCGATGTTATCTATTCAAAAAGAAATTGTAACCCCCGTGAAATTGCCGTAATTTTGAGGCCATATCAAGCCCACGCAACGTTTTGTTACTTCTGCTGTTTCCTTTCTTGGCTTTTGTCGTATTGTTCACTACCCAAAAACGCGCCAACGCTTGGGCGGGTGGGTTGGCCGTGGCTACCACGCTCGTGGGACTCGTTGTAGTAGGGGACTTATTTGTTCAATATTTCGACCACCCCCAAAGCTTTCAGTTCGACTGGTTACAATTGGCTAACTTAACCTTCAAAATTACTTTCCGCATTGACAACTTGACCCTTGCCATGTTAGTCTTGGTGCATTTGGTGGCTTTGTTGGTTCAAATTTATTCTATCAGCTACATGCAGCACGATACAGGCCGATGGCGGTATTTTGCTTTTTTACAGTTGTTTATTTTTTCCATGCTGGGCATTGTCATGGCGGGTGATTTGATAGTGATGTATATTTTTTGGGAATTGGTCGGACTTTCTTCGTATTTGTTGATTGGATTTTGGCACGAAAAACCCCGCGCCGTTTGGGCAGCAAAAAAAGCGTTTTTGCTGAATAGGGTAGGGGACATAGGATTTTTGGCGGGGATTTTGTTGATAATCGCCTCATTTCCAGGTCTTCTCCAATTCGGAGAGGAAAGCCTTCCCTCAAACGTATTTGATACTGTTTATGCGGATTCTTCCCGTTTGCCGCTTCTTACGGCTATTGGCTTGCTGCTTTTTTGCGGTACGATTGGCAAATCTGCTCAGTTTCCGCTTTCGGCTTGGCTACCCGACGCCATGGAAGGCCCCACGCCCGTGTCGGCGTTGATTCACGCCGCTACGATGGTGGCCGCAGGCGTGTATTTGTTGGCTCGAATTCATTTTATGCTTACGCCCGATGCCTTGCTTGTGATTGCGGTCATCGGTACGATTACGATGCTGTTGGCGGCGTATCGGGCTTTGTTTCAGACAGATATAAAAAAACTGTTAGCTTACTCTACCATTTCGCAATTGGGCCTGATGGTGATGGCTATGGGCATCAACGCCCGCGAAGCATCGCTGTTTCACTTGTTTACGCACGCTTTTTTCAAAGCAGGGTTGTTTTTGGTGGCGGGCGTGGTGCTTCACCTACCCCCTCTCCTGAACCCAGGAGAGGGGGAAAGGCCCACTTTGGTGGGCCAGGGGGTGAGGTTAAATTGGCTTTTTTGGACTTATACCCTTTGCGCGGCAGCGTTGGTGGGCTTTCCGTTTACATCAGGGTTTTTGTCCAAAGACATGATTTTGATTCGCGCTTTTGAATGGGCGCATGTACGTGGAGGGGCGTATTGGGTCGTTCCAATTCTGGGTATTTTGTCGGTGGGACTCACGGCGGCGTACATGGCGCGGCAATGGAAAACTATCTTTTGGGGGGATTACGAATCGCCGGCTGACCACCACGCTACGCCACTGACCGAGCGAATACCACTTTTTGTTTTGGCGGGATTGTCGGTGTTTGTTTGGTTTTCTTGGAATCCTCTCAATGCTGATTCTTCTTGGTTATTTCGGTACTTGAACCCTGTCAATTCGGAAGAGGTAGATGCACTTCCATTGGTTGCTGTATTTCATTACACTGTGCCAGTGGTTTCTGTTTTGATTGCTTTTTTGGGAGGTTGGTTAGGATACGTCAGTGTTGGGACAGAGGTGGGTTGGTTTCAAAAAATAACCACGTTTTATCAAACCATCAAAGCTACTTTTGAACATTGGTGGTTGCAAATCAAGCATTGGTTTATGTTGTTGCGTCAGCACGATGAGGAGCAGACGCATACCTTGTTTTTGATTGTTCCGCTCCAAAAAATCGCCCATTGGGTAAGTTGGTTTGACCAACGATTGATAGATACAACCGTCAATGGCTTGGGTTATCTCACGGTGATTGTGGCGCATATCGTGGGACGCATAGACCGCATGGTGATAGACGGGACTGTAAATGGATTGGCGTGGGTGACGGGTTTTGTAGGAAATCGTACCCGTAACTTGCAAAATGGCCGCGTACAGTCGTACTTTGTGGTGATGCTGGTCGGGGTGCTGCTGTTAATGTTTTGGATTTTGAAATAATGGAGTTCTTTTGCTATGCAACATTTACTTTCACTTCTTACATTTCTACCGCTTCTCGGCGCAGGGTTGATTTTGGCACTTCCCCAAAAACACCTTTACAAGTGGATTGCGCTCATTTTCTGCGGGTTAGAACTCATTCTTAGCTTTGTGGTTTATCAACAAACCCAATACGCAATACTCAATACTCAATACTCAATACCCAATTCCCAATACGCTCTTCTCGAAAAATACGACTGGATTACGCTTTCTCTCGGTAGCCTCGGCACGGTTTCGATAGATTATTTGGTCGGTATAGACGGTATTAGTTTGCCGTTGGTATTGCTCACGGCGGTGGTAATGTTGATAGGGGCGGTGTCTTCGTGGACGATTGACAAACGTGAACGGGCGTATTTTTCGCTCTATTTGTTGCTCACTACGAGCATCATGGGCTGTTTTCTGGCCTTAGATTTCTTTTTATTTTTCCTGTTTTTTGAGTTCATGCTCTTGCCCATGTACTTCCTGATTGGGCTTTGGGGTGGGCCACGCCGTGAGTATGCCTCTATCAAGTTTTTTCTCTACACTTTGCTTGGTTCGGTCTTGATTTTAATCGTGATGATTGGTTTGTACTTGTCCGTCACCGACCCCGTGGAGTCCAAACTCACCAATACGCTCGTGCATACGTTTGACCTGCGCTACATGACAGATGCCAACAACTACCTCGTCAATAGCCTCTTAACGCCTACGGGTGAGGCGTTTTTTGGCGGGGTGTCGTCGCGGATGGGGGCGTTTTGGTTGTTGTTGATAGGTTTTGCCATCAAGCTGCCCGCCGTGCCGCTGCATACGTGGCTGCCCGACGCGCACGTAGAAGCCCCCACGCCCGTGTCGGTGGTGTTGGCGGGGGTTTTGCTCAAAATCGGCGGCTACGGCCTGCTTCGTATCGTGTATCCGATTTTTCCTGATGC
>JALOLW010000550.1 GCA_025455795.1 Spirosomataceae bacterium | reverse complement strand
GCATTTGGGGTTACCCCAACACCCGTGGCGGTGCCTAGGTTGCCATCTGTGGCGTTACCAAGAACTGTTGGGGTGGTGAGCCAAGAAGTAGCGGCGGGGCCGTTCCATACGGCATCTAAGTTGGCGAGCATCGTCGAAAACGCCGTATCAAATGCCTCCAATGCCGTTTTGATTGTCGCGCCGTTGGGGTCTTGCGCCAAGATTTTGGCGTAGCCGTCGCTCGGCACCGCCAAGGTATTGACCACTTCTGGCCAGCCAATCGGCAAGCCCTTGAAAAACTTAGGCTCGTTGGCTTTGGTCAGTTTGCGGATACTTTTGGGTTTTTGGTAGCCTGCGCCGTAATAAAGCGAGGCAAATTTGGCATAATGCGACTCTTCGGTTTCAAACTTAGAACTGGTGATGAGGGTTTTGGCGTTGTTGCCTTCGCCTTGTTCTAAGATTTCATCTATGCCGTCACAGAGCATTTTGAGCGGGTCCTTGTTGGGGTCGTAAGTGAAGGTGGTAAAACCGATGTTGTCACCCACTTGGCTGGAAGTACCTCCTTTTTTGACGGCATCTCGTACCGCGTCGGCGTTGTCAATGAGGGCTTGTTTGATGGCATTGTAAAACACCGCAATCGTGGGATATTGCTCGGGGAGTTTGAGGTCGCCCAACAAAAACTGCGGGATTTCGATACGCATGAAGTTTTTCAACTGGTTTTTGGAAAAACAGGCGAGGCCCACGTTCAAATCAGGTTCTGCGCCACCCGGTAGTCCTTGGGTAGGAAAAGCCACTTGGATATTTTTGATTTGGGGCGTACCGCCGAGCGCCGCCAGCATGTTGGAGGCAATGGCCATATGCACCATTTCTTCCATCGCCACGCTCCTAATGGCATTGTAGGCGGTGTAGTTTTGTACTTCCAACGAAAACATGGCAGACAAATAAAGGGGCAGGGTTGAATACTCCAACTCGATGGCCGATTGAAGCGACTGTTTGATCCAGTCCAAATCTTTGGTATTTTCCATGACGTGAGTGTGATTAAATGGTTTATGAATAAAGCAACACAAAAGACTGATTGCCAATACGATACGAAATCATCTGGGTAGAAGCCATGACAGTAGCGGTATTGAGTTGAGTCCAGCCCTGACAGTCGGCATGGATTTTATAAACATTGAGGGCGTAGGTTTTGCCATCATACGTCGCCAAGTAAGGCTCACCGTCTGCCCACGGAATGATACAGGCAAGGGTCACATCAAGCGCATTGGGGAGTTGATTTTGTAAATAGCTTCCGATTTCGACGGTTCCTGCGGCGGGATTGTCCAAAATGTGGTCAATATTGACGTTTAGTTTGGCTTTGTTGATTTTGAAAAAAAAATTGGATTGCCCGAGTTGAAAAAACGAAAAATCTTCCCAGCCCTTGGCCCATTGATGGTACCATACATTGAGCATATTGAGTGGCGGCACGCCGCCCGCCGACGTTGAGATGACATCCAAGCTAAAAATCGCTACGGTGCCTTTGGCATCGTCGTAGCCCAGCACGTACATCAAACCCGTGGCCACAAAAGGCGACACCTCGCTGAAATTTTGGGTAGGCCAGCTACGCATGTTGGAGAATGTGTAGGGCTTGGAGAGCGAAAAGTCTTCGCGCACTTCATAAAATCCAAAATTGCCTTTGGTCTTTTCATAACCCATCAGATAGGATTTATTGCCCAATACAAAAGAGCGCAGTTGGTCCCAAGCAAACAAGTTGAGGTCGGTGCCGCCGCTGATGAGCAGTTGCACAAAAGGTGCTTGGGTCGAAAGCTGATACACATCCACTTTCTTGGTGGTTTTGTTATAGGCGTAGAGTATATCGCTGTGCATGCCTTGTAGCGTAACCAAGCTCGTGTAGCCCGTTTTGAGGGCTGAATTGGCGGCGTTGCAGGCGGCTATGGCCATTCCTGACGCGCTCTGTGCTACCGAATAAATACTTGTCATAATGTTGCGTTGTTTAAAGGGTCTATTGAATGGTTTCCATAAAAAGCGGCAATGGGACACTGTCGGTGAGTGCTACTTGAAAATAAGTCAAACGGGCGGGATTGCCAGCCCCCGCAAGTTCGAGCAACTGAAACCCGTGATTGTACCAATGCTCGTCGCCCACGGTAGTGAGGTCCAATTTTAGGCTTTCGTTTTTCAAAGGCACGGGATAATTGGCTTTGTAAGGTGCTTCGGAATCTTGTACAGGGATGGCACTATGGCCAGCACAGCGGCCTTTGGGTAAGTTTTTATAGACTTGTTCAAAAGCCGCGTCGGTAGGCCAATCGGCAGGGCGATAATTGTCTTCAAAAATGACCAAATTGTGTTCGTGGCCCCATATCCAAGCACTTACTTTATCCCCAAAATACGGCCCCAACTGTTGCCAAAGTCCAGTATTGACCCAAATCCGATTGATGTCGGTGGGGCCAAGTTGGGTAGTATTGGGCAATGTTTTTTGGGGCAATCCGCACACATCCAATGCTGAGTAAAGCTGATGATGCGACAACAGCACCGACCGCCCCGTAAAG
>JALOLW010000549.1 GCA_025455795.1 Spirosomataceae bacterium | reverse complement strand
CCTGCCAGGAGAAGGGGGCAATACATAGTCCCTCTCCTGACAGGAGAGGGATTTAGGGTGAGGTTGAATATACGTACCACAAAAATTGTCAGAGAACGACATTTTTTAGGTGGTTCGCCGCTGAGATTACAATAGAAGTCAGAATATCAACCTTACAAGTAACGAATAACTACTCAAAGCGTCAATGTACTTCAAAAACGGCTGATTCAACGACTTCTACGAGGTTTTGGGCGTTGATGTGGGTGAGTTGTACGCGCTTGGATTCGTTGATAAGCAGCGGGTCGTATTGGGCTACCACGCGCACGTAGTTTTCGGTAAAGCCCTGCATCAAGCCGTCTTGTACGTCGTCTTCAAACAGCACCGTGCGCTCACTACCGAGTTGAGATTCGTAAAACGCCCGTCGTTTTTTGTCAGAAAGTATGTGCAGCATCTTCGACCGCTCGGCCCGCTGCGACATCGGCACGACGGGCTTGATATTCAGCGCGGCGGTGTTGGGGCGTTCTGAATACGTAAAGACGTGCAAATACGAAATGTCCAATTCGTTCAAAAACTGATAGGTTTCCAAAAACTCCTGCTGCGTTTCGCCCGGATGCCCCACGATGACATCTACCCCAATGCAACAATCGGGCATCAACGATTTGATTTTGGCCACGCGCTCGGCGTATAGCTCTCGGCGATAACGACGACGCATGAGGCCCAGGACTTTGTTGGACCCCGATTGCAGCGGAATGTGAAAATGCGGCACAAACCGCTTCGACTGCGCCACAAACGCGATGATGTCGTCGCTCAAAAGGTTGGGTTCGATGGAAGAAATCCGAAAACGCTCAATGCCCTCCACCTCGTCCAACGCCTTGATTAAATCCAAGAAATTTTGAGGCTCTCCCCCTTCAGGCGTCGGCGGGTTGAAATCGCCAATGTTTACGCCCGTCAGTACGATTTCTTTTACCGGTTCGGCGTACCGATTACGGGCGGCAATTTCGTGGGCGGCTTGCAGTACGTTTTCGATGCTATCGGAGCGGCTTTTGCCGCGTGCGAGCGGAATCGTGCAGTAAGCGCAGGGATAATCACAACCGTCTTGGACTTTCAAAAAAGTACGGGTGCGGTCGTTGAGCGAATAAGAAGCGTGGTACTCCACGGCCTCTTCGATGTCGGAGGCGATGACGCGCCCTTTGCCGTTGGGTTCTTTGTGAAACCCATCCAACAAATCCACCAACCGAAACTTCTCTGCCGCACCCAGCACTGCGTCCACCCCCGGAATCTCGACAATTTCTTGGGGTTTGAGCTGGGCATAGCAGCCAATAATCGCCACGTAGCCGTCGGGATTGATGTGTTGGGCTTCCCGCACAATTTTGCGGCACTTCTTATCGGCGTTGTCGGTGACCGAGCAAGTGTTGATGATAAAAATATCGGGCTGCTCATTGAACGCAACTTTCTGATAACCACGCGCCTCAAATAGCCGTCCGATGGTAGAAGTCTCCGAATAGTTGAGTTTGCACCCCAGGGTATAAAAGGCAACTTTTTTCATGCCGCAAAATTAGTGATAATCGGTGGGTGTTGAAAAAAATGATTTAATTTGTGACATCAAATTTTTGACACCTCATGCCTTCCCTCAATAGCGTAAATCTCATTGGCAACCTCGGCGCCAATCCCGAAAGTCGCACCCTACCAAGTGGCGACATTGTCGTGTCGTTTAGTATCGCCACTTCTGAAACGTATATGGATAAAAGTGCAGAAAAAAAAGAAATCACCGACTGGCACCGCATTGAGTTATGGGGTGGATTGGCAGAAGTCGCACTCAAATACCTTCACAAAGGCGATATGGTCTTTGTAGAAGGCAAACTCCGCAACGAGCGCTACACCGACAAAGAAGGCATTGAGCGCAGTACTTACAAAATCAGAGCCAACAATATGCAAATCCTCAAATCAAGACATGATAAAGTGTAGCCTTTCTGAAGACTTAGTCGAAATCAAGGTAGAATTTGCTAACGACCCCGTTTGGAACGAACGCATACGCCACGTAAAAGACCGCCGTTGGAGCAACAGCCGCAAATGCTGGCTCGTACCCAACACCCGTGAAAATGTAGTGAAAATTGGGCAGCTATTTGGCAAAGAAAAATGCCGTTTTGCCGAAGAAATCATTCGGCTATACAAGCCAGAGGCCACCATCGAAGAAATAAATCGGTATTTGAACCCACCCCGAAAACGGTGGGCAAACAAGCCAATACCCAGCGAATACGATACTTGTGCCGAAGTAATAGCCTTGCACCAAGAGATAAAATTGAGAAATTATAGCCACAAGACTTTCAGAAACTACAAGAGTGCCTTGGTATCGTTGATGATTCACGTCAAGCAAAAACCATTGGACATGCTAACCCTTACCGAACTCAAATCCTTCTTTCTGTATCTGATAGAAAAACGTAAACTGAGCGGGAGTAGTCTCAATGTCTATATCAATGCCATCAATTACGATAAAATCTCCCCCTTGAACACAAAAGCCAAAATCAGCAGTTCCCGCAGTTCCTG
>JALOLW010000118.1 GCA_025455795.1 Spirosomataceae bacterium | reverse complement strand
GTAGCAATGTAGCGCGGGGCTTGGCCTTGTACCAACTGAAACACGGCAGCATCGCTCCAATTGAGGGTGGCAAGCGGCGCGGGTGTGGGAAGCGTTCCTTCAAAACCCGCGTGAATAACCAACAATGAGTTTTGATTGTCTATGGGCTGATTTTGAGCCACTTGCATGGTGTTGGCGTAGCGTTTGGCTTCTTCATAGACGTAATAAGTGAGGTCTTTGGATTGCTGCGTTGGGACTCCCATGTTCATCAAGTCGGCAGTGGTAAAGCAGCGACAATATTCGCTCGAAATCACCCGCCCGACGGGAATCTGGAGATTACGAAGGGTTTGCCCAATGTCAATGGATTCTTGCCTTCCCGTGGCGTTGAGTTGTCTTGCGAGTTTGGAGTCGCACGATTTCCACCATTCAGGCGTGGTAGAACCAAGTTGGTCGGCCCCCACGTCGGCAGCAGCGTGCCGAAATACAAGCACATAGCCGCCTTTTTGCAAAGGCCGCAGCACATTGGCACGGGGAGTTACGGCTACTTTTATCACCAAACTATCCTGCTGATTGCGCTCACTTTTGACAGTAATACGATAGTTGCCCACGGTGCTGGGCGCGGTATAAACCAACGAGTCGGCCATGTCTTGCGTAGCCGAGCCAGCACTTGTTTTTATCGTTGCGCGTTGATTGACTTTCAAAGTCCAACGGCTGCTCGGCATCAAAATGACCGTTTTTTTGTCAAATCCAGTCACTTCCAACGGAATGATGGGGTCTTCTTTTTTGCAGCCAACGATAAGGCCAACGATAAAAAAGCAGGTGATGAGGGTGTTTTTCATATCGAATTGTTTTGAACAAATACAAGCAAAATTGAGGCCAAAACGTTTTTATGGGGCTAAATTCACCTAAGTAGTATTGAGAAAATAGTATTGTGTATTGAGAATCAAATAATACACTCATTTTCAATGCTTTACTCTTGTATTTCTTGTCTCAATACTATCAACTAAATACGCTGTACTACTTACGTAAATGAAACGATTTGGGCTGCGTGAGGCTTTCATAACCCAACTTGGACAGGGTACAGCCGCGACCTGAGTTTTTGAGTCCCGTCCAAGCGAGTTCGGGGTCGAGGTAGTCGCAGCGATTCATAAACCACGTACCCGTTTGGACTTGGTGACCGATATGGAGGGCTGCTTCTACGTCAGTCGTCCAGACGGAGGCTGTTAGGCCATAGTCGCTATCGTTCATCCATTGGATGGCTTCTTCGTCGTTTTTGACTTTCATAATTCCCACCGCAGGGCCGAAGGTTTCTTCGTTCATGATGCGCATTTTGTGGTGTACATTGACCAACACCTGCGGCGCAAGATAAGGACTATTTAACTGATTTTGAGGAAACAATGAGGGTTCAATCAGCGCATTGGCCCCTTGACTAATGGCCTCGCGTACCTGTTCGCGCACAAAAGTCGCCGCCGATGTCCGCACCATGGGGCCGAGGTTAGTGGCAGAGTCGAAGGGATTGCCCAAAATGTATTGTTTTGTCAAATCTGCGTACTGATGCACAAAGTCGTCGTACAGTTTTTCGTGTACATAAATCCGCTCAACACCACAGCACGATTGGCCAGAGTTGAACATGGCCCCGTCCACCAAGTTCTCGACCGCCGAAGCCAAATCGGCATCTGCCCTAACGTAGGCGGGGTCTTTGCCGCCCAATTCGAGGCCCGTACCAATAAAACGCTCAGAAGCAGCCCGTTGGATGGCATGACCACCCGACACCGATCCCGTAAAAGCCACAAAATTGATGCGCGCGTCGGCAATAATGCGCGCCACGTAGTCATGCGTGGTGTGTACGTACTGAAACACGCCTTCGGGCAAGCCCGCCTCTTGGAAAGCCTCGGCGTAACGCTCGGCGCAAAGAGGCGTTTGTTGGGCATGTTTCAAAATGACGGTATTGCCCGCCATCAACGCAGGAATGATGACATTGACGGAGGTGAGATAGGGGTAGTTCCAGGGGGCTACCACAAACACCGTTCCGAGTGGTGTACGGCGCACAAAACGCTGAAAACCTGCTTTTTCTGAAACATGGACATCGGCAAGGGCTTCGGGCGCAACCTCTATCATGTAGTGCGCACGTTCTTGAAAACCCCGTCTGATTTCGTTGGGCGTATAGACAATAGGCCGTCCCATTTGCCAGGTCAATTCTTCGCCAATCGCGTCGGCGTGTTGCAAAAAGTACGCCACCGCCCGACGACAAATCGCCGCTTTTTCGTCGAGGGGTACTTGCGCCCACGTTTTTTGGGCTTTTTGGGCGTTGCTGAGGAGCGATTCGATGTGGGTGGGTGTAGCGTACTCGCGGGTGAGATAGACCGAACCGTCTATGGGCGAAACAACTTGAAAGGTTTTCATTGTAAGTGCGTTGTCAAAATCAGCCCGAAAATAGGGCAAAATTTGCATATATACATTTTTGCATATATACAAATTTGCATATCTACAACCTTTCCACCAACACTTGAAAAACTTGGGCGTTTCTCACAAACCCGATGTGGCTGCTTTTGACCAAGATATTTTGGCGTAGTTCGTCTTCTTGAAGCTCTCGGCAAGCCTCCCAGGGTACGATGCCGTCTTGGTAGGAGTAGAGAGCCGTGGTGCGAACGGGTGCGGGGGACGGCACTTGTTCCCTAAAATGCGGGTCTATTTTGCCAAAGTCATTGAAAAGATTAAAAATCCAAACCGCGTGGTTGGGCGCGTCGGGGGCGGCAAAAGGACTACCCAACGTAAATACCTGGGCTACGTTTTCGGGGCGTCTTTTGGCGATTTCTCTCACGTAAATCCCGCCCAAACTCCAACCAATCAAAATGACTTTTTGTTGATGTTGGGTTTGGATATTGGCTACTTTTTGAACCAGTCGGTCAATGTCTTGAAGGTCGCCGAGGTTTTGGCCCAGCCCCCACCCATAAGCAGTAAAGCCCAGTTTTTGGAGGAACTTGCGCAACATTCCCGTGGACCAATCACTGCCCAAAAAACCTGGCACAACCAGCACTGGGCGGCCTTTGCCCAGGTTGGGATATTGATAAAATGCCATGAAAAATAACGCACGAAGCCATTCGATGATGGCACGAATGGCTTCGGTAGCGTACAAAAACCAAGAAGGCTTTTGAATTTCTTTGTTTGTCATAAGTTTTTTGGAGCGATGAATTTACGAACGCTATTGTTAGGAAAAATTACACAGAGAACTACGGAGTTTTTTCGAGAGAACCACAGAGAAAATAGTTGAATAATCAAGCGCTATCGTCTCTGTGGTTCTCTCATTTTTAACTCTGTGAATCTCTGTGTCCCATAGCTGCGACAAAGTACCCAATTATTTCTTTCCTTTCTTCTTAAATGTCGGAATCGTGGGGATGTTGATGAGGTCGCTTTCGCGGATGGTATCAACGGCTTTTTTGGCGGCTTTGGTAGAAGTTTTGGCCACCGATTCTTGGTTTTCTTTGGCCAATTTTACGGTTTCTTGCAACAACTCCTTGCCTTCTTCAAACGCTTTCATGCCTGCTTCTTTGTACAACTCCGCGATTTTCTTGGTGGTTTCTACCGATTTTCCAAAGATTTTTTGACCTGCTTCCACGATAATTTCACCCGTAGCTTTGGTGGTTTCGATGGCTTGCGCCAATTTACTCTTGGCGGCTTTGGCCTTGCTTTTGGCTTCGGCTTTTACCTCTTCCACGGTTTCTTCTACCTCTTCGGCAATTTCTTGGGCTTCTTCTACTACTTCGGCTTTTACTTCTTCTACCACGTCCTCGATTTTTTCACCTATTTCTTTTACTTCTTCTACCATTTCGTCAAAAAGCGATTTCGTTTTTTTCGCTTTGGGGGTCTTTGGTGCTTTGGCTACTTTGGGCGTTTTTTCGGCTTTGGGAGCCTTCTCAGCTTTCGGAGTAGCTGTTTTTTTGGTCGTTTTCTTTGTTTTTGCAGGAACTACTTCGGGGGTATTTTCGGCGTTTTGAATCGTTTCCATTGTGATTATTGTTTAGAAATTGTGTCTAACTTTTGTTTTGATGTCACAAAGGTAAAAAGCGTGAGTTACAGATGAGTTACAAATATCAGTATGCCTTCAAACTCAAATCCAAACTTTTGATTTGGTGGGTCAGGGCGCCGCACGAGATGTAGTCCACGCCTGTTTCGGCCACGGCCCGAATTGTGTCTTCGCGGATACCGCCCGAGGCTTCGGTGGGGTACAGGCCATTGACGCGCACCACGGCAGAACGGAGGTCGGTGAGGCTGAAATTGTCGAGCATGATGCGGTGGATATTGCCCACGCGCAGCACTTCTTCGAGTTCGGTCAGGTTGCGTACCTCAACTTCTATCTGGAGATTTTTCTGTTTTTTGCGAATGTACTCGTTGGCTTTGGTGATAGCGGCTTCAATACCACCCGCGTAGTCCACGTGGTTGTCTTTGATGAGAATCATGTCGTAGAGCGCGTAGCGGTGATTGACCGCTCCCCCGATTTTGACGGCCATTTTCTCAAAAATACGAAAATTGGGCGTGGTTTTGCGCGTGTCCAAGAGTTTAGTGGGAAGTCCTTCGAGCAGACCGACCATCGAGCGGGTGTAAGTAGCAATGCCGCTCATGCGCTGCATGGTGTTGAGTACGAGGCGTTCTGCTTTGAGGATAGATTGCGCGTCGCCTGCTACGTGCAGTACGATGTCGCCCTTTTGGATGGCTTGACCGTCTTGGATAAATACCTCTACTTCGAGTAGCGGGTCCACCTCCTCAAAAATAATTTTGGCTACTTCGACTCCCGCCACGATGCCGTCTTCTTTGACGAGCAGCCGGGCGCGTCGCTCGGCGTCGCGCGGGATAGTGGAGAGAGAGGTGTGGTCGCCGTCGCCAACATCTTCCGATAAAGCCAATCGAATATAATCACGAATATCCATTTCAAAGTAAATTTTGGTTTGATATTCGCAAAAGTAATGACTTAGTTCACAAAATACATATCAATTTTGCCTTTGTTTTTGGCGTTGATTTTGCCACGATAAGTACATTCAATCTGCGCTTGGATAAGGGCGTAGGTGGCTTCGGAGATGTTGTCAACGATAAAAAACCTGTTTTTTTTAGAATTGTTTCCAAAATAGTAGTAGCTTGCCCTCTCAACAACTTCCAAAACTGGTTTGATATGAACCTCAAAGCGGCCGAAAAATACGTTTATGAAAAATTGCAAAAGAATCTATCGCCTACGCTCACTTACCACGGGTTTCATCATACGCTTGATGTAGTACAAGCGGCACTCCAAATCGCCCAAGTCGAAGGAATAGAAGACGAAGAATCGCTGGTTTTGCTCCAAACAGCAGCCATGTACCATGATTTAGGATTTATATCTACGTACAAAGGCCACGAGGAAGAAGGCTGCCGTATTGCCAAATTGACCCTCCCAGGGTTTGGATTTGGAGAAGAACAAATTGAGGACATTTGCGGGATGATTATGGCGACTAAAATCCCCCAACAACCGCATACATTGCTCGAAAAAATCATCGCCGATGCCGACCTTGACTACCTGGGAAGAGATGATTTTGAGCCGATTTCCCAATCGTTGTTTCTCGAACTCCGTGAGCGCGAAATGGTGTCAAGTATCGAAAACTGGAACCGAATTCAAGTGGGTTTTTTGTCGGGACATCATTATTGGACAAAATCCGCCTTGGCACTTCGAAATGACCAAAAACAGCAAAGACTGCGCGAACTCAAAGCCATTGTAGAAACTTATTGACTGATTGCCAACTTCACCACAAACGTCGTCTCTTTGCCCTCCACACTTTCCACTTCTATTGTTCTGCCCAATGTATTTACAGTAATTGGCAAACGCTAAATAGTTGAGGATATGAGTGCTTCTACCAAAAAGAGGAGATTTGTAGAAGTATCTAAAGTTTTGTTTAATTTTCACTAAAAAATAGTAAACAAAAGTTAAACAAACAGTTGTTTGCTATGTTTATACGTTTAAAATTGCAGAACATTTACTTTTCCTTATAATCTTTGGAAATACCCTCTTTCTACCAAACAACGTTTATCCTATTCAACCAAAACCTATTCAAAACATGAACAAAAATTACTTTTCAACTTTTTGGCTTTTGGTTCTCCTGCTCTGCTTTAGTGGTAGCCTTTGGGCGCAAAATATCACTGCTACGGGCAAGGTCAAAGGCCCCGATGGCAACGACCTACCGGGCGTGAGTGTCTATCAAAAAGGTAAAATCAGCAACGGTACAACCACCAACGCCACGGGCGATTTTTCGTTGAGTGTGCCTACGGGGGCGAGCGTTGTGTTTAGTGCGATTGGTTACAAAAGCCAAGATGCGTCTGCCGCTCTCAACATGACCATCTCGCTTTCGGAAAGTGTGAATAGCCTGTCGGAAGTCTTTGTGACCGCCACCACGCAGCCCGTGCGGAAACTCGAAACCGTGACTGCTGTGGAATCTATCGGAGCCAAAGAACTCGCTCGTTTGAACCCCATCAACCTGCCCGATGCGATTCGTTACACGCCGGGTGTATATGTACAATCGCAGGCGGGGCGCGTGCGTAACTTCATTTTTATGCGGGGTTTTCCCGATGTAGTGGGCAATGGCCTCGGCTATACTTCGGTGCTTTTTGACGGTTTGCGGACTTTTGCCTCGCCCGAAATGGTGCCAGACGCGGCCTTTCGCTATGATGCCAACATCGAGCGCATCGAAGTAGTACGCGGTAGTGCGGCTATTTTGTACGGACGTGGGGCGGTGGCTGGTGCCGTGAACGTCATCAGCAAAACGGGCGGTGAAGAACTGGGTGGATTGGTACGGATGACTGTTTCCAACAACGAAATGCGGCAGTTTGATTTCAATCTCAACGGTCCGCTCAACAAATCCAAAACGCTTCGATTCAACGGTGGAGGCTTTTTGCTGCGCGATTTGGGCTTTCGCAACAACGCCTTCCCCGACGAAGGCGGGCAAGTGAGAGGCAATATTGATTGGTTGATTCCCGACAAAAAAGGAACGCTACGGTTTTATGGGGGTTATACCGACATGAACATCCAAAACAACTTGGACATTCCTTATTCGGCCACCGACCTCAGCAAACCTGCCGCTGGTTGGACGTCGCGCGATGTGCTTTTGCCACGCACTGTTTTTGAGGGACGCACGGGCGCATTGACCTATCCCGATGGCACAGTAGAAACCGTAGATTTTACGGATGCCGTGCGCCGAGGCAATTTCTCGAAAGGCGGCAATTTGGGTATGCAGTTCAACTATAACTTTGGCAAAGGCTGGTCGGTGACCAATCGCGCCCGTTGGCAAAATATGACAGTAGGTATTGGCTTTGACTTTGCCCTTTCTACTACTTACGGCCCCAATGCTACTGGTGCTATCTCGCAGCAACGCGCCCTCTTTGGCGGCGGTATCACGGGAGGCGGCTCTACTGCCCGCGATTTTATCAATGAGTTTCGTTTGAACAAACAACTTACCCTTGGCAGTAGCAAACACAACCTCACATTTGGCTATTATTACAGCACGGTCAATGTAAAAGTAGCCTCACGGGGCTTGATTTACTTGGCCAATACCACCGCCAACTCCAATGTTGCTACGGCAACGCCTCTTGCTAATTCGCTCTTCCGAAACGGTAACTATACCGAAACCGTCAACTCGGCTTTTGTGGGTGATGAGATGAAGTTCAACAACCTCTCCATCACCGCAGGCTTGCGCCAAGACTGGATTAACATGGATTTGGTGGAAGACCGTTATGCTTATCAGCGTTTTGCAAGGCGTACACCACAGCACCAAGGATTGAGTGGTTCGATTGGGTTCAACTACAAATTTGACGAAAACACCGCACTTTATGGCAACTTTGTACGGGCGTACCGTGCGCCAGACTACGGGGCTTATACCACGGTGCAGTATGCGTATCGTACCCCTACCAATCCCACACAGCTACTCTACAACCCCGCCACTGCCCCCGCCAACGCCATCTTGACCGACGACAAAGGCCGCACGCTGTACTTAAATCCGTATATTGACAACAACGAAATCGTCAATAGCATCGAAATGGGCTTCCGTAAGAGTTTCGGTGATTTTAATTTCGACGGGGGCGTGTTTTACAATACCATCAAAGACCGCTTGGTTTCTACCTTCATCGGGGCGATTGCGGTGAGTGTGCCGGGTGGTAACAATAAAATCGTGGGGACCGAATTGAGCCTTTCGTGGTATCCTACCAACAGCCTCAAAGGACTCTTCGCGCGTACCAGCATGACGCTCCAAAACGCCACCTACACCAAACTCGTGCAGCAGTTTACGCTCTTGGGTGATTTGAACGCTAGTGGGTTTCCGACTACTCGCCAAGAAATCAGCCGCAACGCCGCAGGGGTGCCTACTTACATCTATTCCGTGGACGTAGCAGGCAACAAAGCCGCCAATATTCCGCGCGCAATCTGGAACACGAGCGTAGGCTACGAAAACAAACGGTTTGGTATCAATCTCAACAACAATTTCTTGGGTGCGCGCCCCGCCGATCCTTTCAACACGCTCGACTACCCCGCGTACAGTTTGATGGATGGCAACATCTATGTCAATATCCCGATTGCAAAAGAGAGCAAAGCCAATGCCCGCCTCAAATTGAGCGGCTATAACATGCTCAACAATCAGTCGCCGGGCAATATCATCAGCGCCGTGACCGACAACTACTTGTACATCGGCAAGGCCAACAATTTCCAGTCGCCTACGCCGCAGGGCAATTTTAGCTTTGTGCGTGGCGTACCTCTTTTGCCTCGTCGCACGATGTTGGCCTTTGAATTGACGTTTTAACCTCACCCCCTGCCCCCTCTCCAACATGGAGAGGGGGATTTTCTTTTGTCCTCACCAGAGAGGGTTTTTTGATGATGAAAACGTTTTTTCTTCTCCTTTTTTGCTCATCGGTGCTGATGGGACAGGTCCAAAAACGATACTTTCCGTGTCGGTTTGGGCAGTTGCACGTGCGTATGTATGCCGATGCTGCTACACTTCAAAAGGCGGGAGAGATTCCATTGATTTGTTTTCATCACAGCCCGTCTTCGGGGCATATTTTTGAGGATTTTATGCGCGAGATGGGTCAAAACCGCGTAGTGATTGCCCCCGACACACCGGGCTTTGGCAATTCGGACACGCCTCAAAATCAACCTGATATTGCCGATTATGCCGAAGTTATGAACCAACTCCTCGACCAACTCGGCTACGCGCAAGTGGATGTGTTGGGCTATCATACGGGCGGGTTGATTGCGATAGAACTGGCCATCAAAAATCCTCAGCGGGTGCGTAAAGTAGTGGTGGCGGGCTTGGCGTGTTTCAACGAAGACGAACAAAAAGCCTTCATGGCGCGTCCGTGGCCTGCACCCATCAAAGACGACGGGAGCCATCTGGCCGAAGAGTGGCAGCGTAGCTTGGCGTGGAAACCCGCCTCGATGAGTACTGAGCGAATGGCGGAGCATTTTGCGGTCAAACTGCGCGTGGGTCCCAAGAGTTGGTGGGGCGCAAGGGCCGCGCTGTTTTACCCAACACTCGCCCAACTTCCTAAAGTAAAGCAGCCGTTGATGGTGATTCGTCCCAAAGATGATTTGTGGGAAGTGTCAATGAGGGCTAAGTCGCTCATTCCCAATGCGCAATGGGTAGATTGGCCGCAGTACGGTTTTTGGATTTTTGACGTGGCCATACCCGAAATCGTTTCTTTAACCAAAGCATTT
>JALOLW010000548.1 GCA_025455795.1 Spirosomataceae bacterium | reverse complement strand
TTTTTGGGGGATTTGGCCACTAAATGGGCTGATTTAGACCTCAAACTCATCCGCACCACTGCAGGATTTACCCCTCCCGTGGCGTCGCGGGCATTGGGCTACGTGGGCGTGAGTATGTACGAAAGTGTCGTGGCAGGAATAGACGGGGCTAACTCGCTGAACGACCAACTCAACGGCCTCAAAAATTTGCCCAAAGTGGAAGCCAACAAAGAATACAACTGGGCGATTAGCTTCAACGCGGCACAGTGGTATATGTCCCAAAACCTTTGGCCTACTACGTCTGCTGCCAACAAAAAAACCATAGACTCCTTGGGTACGGCCCTCAGAGATGCCCTTAAAATGGGGACTGATGCCGAGGTAGTAACCCGCTCAGAAGCCTACGGAGAAGCCATCGCCAAAGCAATATTTGAATGGTCAAAAACTGACGGTGGCCACGAAGGCTTTGCCAAAAACTTTCCGACCGATTACGTCCGTCCTGTGGGAGCGGGCAAATGGCTTCCAACAGGTACGCAGCAAATTCCGTTACAACCCTACTGGGGCAAAAACCGCAATCTTATTGCATCCAACCGTAATCTGCCTGCTCCGGCACCAATTCCTTACTCGACATTGACCACTTCTGACCAATTCAAACAGCACATAGAAGTAGTCAATGTAAGCAAAACCCTCACTGCAGATCAGCGCGCGATCGCACTCTTTTGGGCCGATGGTGGCAATACTTTCACGCCTCCTGGACACTCATTCAACTGGGCGACAATTGCGGTTCGTTCCACCAACGCCAAGTTGGACAAAGCCGTAGAAGCCTACGCTCGCGTGGGGATTGCCGTAGCCGATGCTTTTGTCAACTGCTGGCGTTGTAAATACGCCTTCAACACCATGCGCCCCATCACGTACATTCGTGCCACGATAGACCCCCGTTGGAGTCCGTTGATTGCAACACCCCCTTTCCCCGAACATACATCAGGACACTCTACACAATCAAGCGCAACTGCCACGGTATTGGAAGCTATGTTTGGTAACAATTTTGCTTTTACTGACAATACCAACAACGTTTTTAACCTTCCCGCCCGCAGCTTTACCTCGTTCAAACAAGCCGCCGAGGAGGCTGCTGTTTCGCGTCTGTACGGCGGTATTCACATCCGCCACGGCAACGAGCAAGGCGCGGCTGAAGGTGGCAGAGTCGGTGCAGCTGTCAATGCCCTCAAGTGGAAAAAATAGATGTAGAAATCGGTAAATGCCAAAATGCGTAAACATCTTGCCTTAGAAGCACTTTGTATTTACGCATTTTGGCATTTCTGCGTTTACACATCCTCGCCTTTCTGCATTTAAGCATTTCTTCAATCTCGGATTTGGATACTCAAGCGGTCTGCCCGAGCAACCGCATTTTTTGTTTTTCAACTTTTTGGGTGCATTTTCGCAGAAAACTCTTATTCGATGAAAAAAGCCCTCATTTTGTTGCTCTTTGTCCTTCCAACTGCACTCGTAGCACAAAAAAAAACCAAAAAAGACTACCTCGTCACGATTTCTACACCTTTGGGTGAGATGAAAGCCGTGCTGTATGAGCAAACGCCCCTGCACAAACAAAACTTTTTGAAACTCGTCAACCAACGCTTCTACGACAGCCTGCTGTTTCACCGAGTCATCGCTCAATTTATGATACAAGGGGGCGACCCCAACTCCAAACGCGCCAAACCCAACGACCGACTTGGCAACGGTGGCGGCAATTTGGAGCGTATTCCTGCGGAAATTAGGCCCGAACTCTTCCACAAAAAAGGCGTGTTGGCGGCCGCCCGCGACAACAACCCCGAAAAGAAGTCTTCCGCCTGTCAGTTTTACATCGTGCAAGGCCGCACGCACAACGACTCTACCCTCAACGCCCAACTCAAACGCCTCGCGGGTGCGCGTACTCCCACCGACGCCCAACGTGAAGTTTATAAAACACTCGGCGGTACGCCGCATTTAGACGGCAATTATACCGTTTTTGGGGAAGTGATTAGCGGTTTGGCCGTGATAGACAGTATCGCCGCCCGCCCACGCAACGCCTACGACCGTCCGCTCAAAGACGTACAGATGCAGGTGAAAGCAGAACTCCTCCGCAAGAAGAAAATCAAAAAACTGTACGGGTATTCTTTTCAGTAAACAAATCCAACAACCTTTACAGAATGTCGGTCTTGGTCGTCAGGGTCAATGTACTATTTGGCGTCTATTTCTATGACGACCAGATGCAGAATGACGCAAAACATGATTTTGCTATTTTTGAGTAAATATAACCTTTATACATGAATGAAAATCTTTAAAAACCTCACTTTCTGGGTCTTGACAGCCATCACGTTGGGTGTTTTGTTGGGCCATTTTCGTCCTGACATTGCCCTAATGAAAGTATTGGACGCGCCCATCAAGGGGAAATTTTTGGGCCAAGAACTCGAAATTGGGGCGACATTGAGCGAGATGCTCGGCAAAACCTTTATCAGTGTGGTCAAACTCTTCATCAATCCCATCATTTTCTTGACCATCACGCTTGGCATCATCAGCATGGGCG
>JALOLW010000547.1 GCA_025455795.1 Spirosomataceae bacterium | reverse complement strand
GCTTTCGCTCGAATTGTTCAACAAAGCCTATTACGCCCAAGACGCGCTTCAAGTGGCCAAAGAAGGATTTCAGAAAGTCAAAAAAGTGTTGGAATAAGGGGGAAATGGAGAATGGAAGAAAGGAGAACGGAGGTAGAGAAATACTCAATACTCAATACGAAATACGTAACCCATGAATCGGAGAAAATTTATTCAGCAAAGTGCCACGGGCGCGGCGGCGTTGTCGCTTTCGAGGTCTGCCTTGTCTTTTTTCGACCACACCCGCATGGGCATTGTGGTCCACTCGTATTGGCATCGGTGGGGCAGCAAAGTTACATCGGGGCCGTACGCGGGTTTTCAAAATGCCCTCGAACTCATCGAGCATTGCCACCAAATCGGAGCGGGGGGCATACAAGTGGGCGTGGGGAGTTGGGTAGAAGGATACGCCAAAAAAGTGCGCGAAAAGCGCGAGAAATTGGGCCTATATTTTGAGGCTTCGATAGGTTTGCCCCAAAAAACAGAGGACGTGACGAAGTTTGAAAACGAAATCAAAAATGCCAAAGAAGCAGGGGCCGACATCATCAGAAGCGTCACACTCGGCACACGCCGCTACGAAACGTTCAAGACGATGGCCGACTTTGAACTCTTCAAAAAAAATAGCCTCGCCGCGCTTCAACGCGCCGAACCCATCTTGAAAAAATACCAAGTCAAATTGGGCATCGAAAACCACAAAGATTGGCGTGCCGACGAAATGGTAGGGCTGCTCAAACAAATCAGCAGCGAACACGTAGGCGTGACAATAGATTTTGGCAATAGCATCGCCCTGCTCGAAGACCCGATGGAAGTGGTGCAGACACTCGCGCCGTACGTATTGAGTACACACGTCAAAGACATGGCCTTAGCAGCGTATGAGGACGGGTTTTTGCTGTCGGAAGTGCCGTTGGGGCAGGGGATGTTGGACTTAAAAAAGATGGTGGCTATTTGCCGACAGCACAACCCCAAAGTCACCCTTACGCTCGAAATGATTACCCGCGACCCGCTCCAAATCCCCTGCCTCCGCCCCGACTATTGGACCACGATGGGACAAGTGACTGGTGCAGCGTTGGCGCGTACCCTCGGTTTGGTCAAAAATCAAAAAAACACAATCCCACTGCCTACCGTGATGCAGTTGGGCGCAGAAGAAAGGTTGGCCGTAGAAGAAAAAAACATCCTTGCTTGCTTGGCATTTAGCCGCGAGAAATTAGAAAAATAACTTTCCTAACCATGACAAACGTGACACTTCCGGGAATCCAATTGTTTGATTTGAGTGGCCGAGTGGCTATCGTAACGGGCGGTTCCAAAGGCTTGGGCTTGGTCATGGCCGCAGGCTTGGCCTCGGCAGGAGCCCATTTGGTGTTGGTCAATCGAAACGCGGCGGAGGGCGAAGAGGCCGCTGAAAGTTTGCGCCAAACGTACCCCGTTCGGGTGCTTTCGCTGGCCGCCGACGTAACCGACCAAGCCCAAACCGAAGCCATGGCCAAAACCACGATGGATACTTTTGGGCGGATAGATATTCTCATCAACAGCGCGGGCATCAACATCCGTGGAGCAATAGACGAGTTGAGTTTGGACGATTTTCAAAAAGTAATGAACGTCAATGTGACGGGTACGTGGCTTTGTTCGCGGGCAGTAGTACCGTACATGAAACAAGCCCAAAGCGGCAAAATCATCAATTTGGCCAGTACCTTAGGTTTGGTGGGGCTTGCCAATCGCACGCCTTATACGTCAAGCAAAGGCGCAGTAGTACAGATGACGCGGGCATTGGGTTTGGAGTTGTGTCCGTTCAATATCAACGTCAATGCCATTTGTCCGGGGCCGTTTTTGACCGAGATGAACGCCCCCATCGCCGATACGCCCGAAGGTAAAAACTTCATCGTGGGGGCTACTGCCCTCGGTCGCTGGGCCGAACTCAAAGAGATCCAGGGTGCGGCCATTTTCTTGGCCAGCGATGCCGCCAGTTACATGGTAGGTAGTCACATCGTAGTAGATGGCGGCTGGACAGCGCGCTGAGTCATTCGTGTTTTGATTTTTGTTATCTTTGTCAAAAGATTTCATCATGGCAAAGAGAAAATCAAAAGATTTCATCATGGCAAAGAGAAAATTAAAATCGCTCGAACTGTTAGAACCCATTTTGGTAAAAACTTTCGGGCTGACTCGTTTACGTCCACCCCAGCCGCTGCTCACTGAATGGCTCATCGCCACGGGGTCGCTTATTTCAGAAGAACAATACCTGCTTGATAAAGCACTTATCAAAATACTGGACAACGGCGATTCTTGGAATGAAGAAGAACTCAAAATGCAGTTTATCAGCATGATTATGTTCTTGGCCGATTTCAATGACCCAGTGCGTACTTACTACGACCGCGAAATAGCTGAATTTGTAGGCGAGATTTATCTAAGTTGCAAATCAGACATGATGCTCTCCAAGGGCATAGGAGAAATGATTGAGACCCCTTATTTTTTCTTGCACGAGTACAAACGTGAAAAAAAATATTCGGGCGATCCTATCGGTCAAATGCT
>JALOLW010000117.1 GCA_025455795.1 Spirosomataceae bacterium | reverse complement strand
TGCACCATCGGGCTTTTTACCGTCAACAAGGGTTTTTAGTTCTTTTTCAAGATTCCAATGGTTGGGGTTTCGATAGTTGAAACCTAATATATCACCAAATACATCATTAATAAAATCTGCTCCAATAGAGGTTTCATTCTGGTTACTTAGTTTTCCTGACTTATATCTTTGAAACCAATCGTTTAAAATTTCTCTTTTTGTCTCAAGCCCATCTACCTTACTCAATTGAAAATAAATCAAATGAGCTTTCAAAAAGTCTTCTTCAAAGATGGTTTCTTGTTTCATTAATTATTTTTATTTTAATTGGACAGAACATCCGCACTCACGCAACTCATTGCGGCAATGTAACTTACTTACGAAATACGAAAACACCAAGAAAATTGCGGCAATGCAACCATTTTGAGTTGCATTGCCGCAATTTTTACAGTTCTAAATCGTCTAAAGGGCTAACTATCATTATCTTATCCCACGGTTTTTCCTTTCACAAACATAATAGAAACCGCCTAAGAACAAACCTTTCCGAAAGTTTTAAACTTTCGGAAAGGTTGAGTGCAATCAATTCACATTCACCGCTTTGACGTCGGCTTGGCGCACAGCGTCGTTGAAAGCAGGTACTTCTTTGGCTATCACGCTGCGGAGGCGGGTGAGTTGCTGATCTATCTTGCCCGCGAGGTCGTTGTAGGCTTCGTAGGCTTGTTTGGTGGGCTTGGTGTCGGCACTCGATACCGCGCTGCCCACGCCCGCGAGCTTGTCGTTGAGTTGGATGGCAAAGTTGAGCGCGTCTTGTGTAGCCTTCGATTTAGGCTGCATGAGCGTGCTTTCAATCTCGTCCAGTGCCTTCATCAAGTCTTTGGTTTGCTCTTTGAGTTTTTTGGCCAAATTCTCGTCTTTCACGGCCTTCATGTAGCTGCCCACGTCGCCGCGCACTTTCCTGATTTGGTTGATACCCTTGTGGGTTTCGGAGAGTTTTTGGTTGATTTTCATCGAAAGGTCAAACTGCGCCTGCAAGTCGGCCAGCGGGGTCTTGACGCGCGGGTCTTGTAAAATCTCGAACTCCTGCTCTTTGACGAGTATTTTGCCCACGAGTAGCTGCACTTTGTACTTGCCTGGCACTACTTTGGGGCCGATGGTGCTGCCGCTCCACATCACGTTGGTGCCCTCTACTTCGGTGGCGTTGGGGTAGCGCATGTTCCACAAAAACACGTTCATGCCCGCTTTGGCCGCCAGCACGTTGGGCGTGCGGCTTTTGGGATTGGCATAAAAATCCTTCGGTTCGCGCACTTCTTCGCCTTTCAAGTCTTTCTTGCTCGAGTAACTGATGATGGTGTCGCCCGTGGCCGTAAAGTAGATGAGTTTTACCTCTTCTTTGGGGGCTTCCTTGAAATAATAGCGCGTCAGCACACCGTTGGGAGCGTTTTCGCCTTCGGTCGTAAACTCGTCAATCACAAAACGCCCGCCGCCCTGAAAACGGTAGCTGTGGCGCGGTTTGTAGAGGTGCGCGGCGGTTTCGTTGGTGGCTTGCTTGTCCATGATTTCGTGCAGGGGCGTTACATCGTCCAAAATCCAGAACGAGCGTCCGTGCGTGGCAATGACCAAATCCTTCTCGCGCTTCTGAATCACCAAGTCATGGATGGGCGTGAGGGGTAGGTTGAGTTGGAGTTTTTGCCAACTGTCGCCGTCGTTGAACGACACATACACGCCGCGCTCCGTACCTGCGTACAGCAGGCCGCGCTTGTTGGGGTCTTCGCGCACGGTGCGCGTCCACTCGTCGGCAGGGATGCCGTTGGTGATGAGCGTCCACGTTTTGCCGTAGTCGGTGGTTTTGAAAAGATACGGTTTGTGGTCGTTGAGTTTGTAGCGCGTGGCGGCGAGGTACGCCTTGCCTTTGTCAAAACGCGAGGCTTCGACGATGCTCATGAGCGCAAACTCGCCCAACTGCGTCGTGGGCAGCGTTACGTTGTTCCAAGTTTTGCCCGCGTCTTGGCTCACGTGCATGTAGCCATCGTCCGAACCCGCCCAGTACACGCCTTTTTCGACGGGCGATTCGTCAAACGCAAAGATAGTAGCGTAGGTTTCGGCGCCCGTTTGGTCGAGGCTGATGGGACCGCCCGTTTCGCCGAGGGTTTTGGGGTCGTGGCGCGTGAGGTCGGGACTGATGGTTTCCCAAGAATTGCCGTAATCCGTGCTTTTATGCACGTACTGCGAGGTTACGAAAAGCATTTTGGGGTCGTGCGGACTGAACATGATGGGGTACGTCCACTGAAAACGCAACTTGCGCGCGCCACTGGGCGCACCCATGAAGTATTCGGGATAGACGTTGATGACCTGTTCTTGGTTGTTGCGTTTGTCTTGGCGGGTAAGGAGGCCGTCGTAGCTACCACCAAACGTTACCATGGGGTCGAGCGGGTCGGCCACGATGTAGCCAGATTCGCCGCCCGCCGTTGAGTACCAATCTCTTACGCCAATGCCCGCCTCGTCGGAGCGGCTCGCAATGCGCTTGGCCGAGTTGTCTTGCTGCCCGCCGTAGAGGTTGTACGGGAAGTCGTTGTCCACCGATACGTGGTAAAACTGCGACGTCGGAATGTCCAATTCGGTAAACGTACCGCCGTCGTTGAAGGTTACTTCGCCGCCGCCGTCGTCGCCGATGATGTAGTTGTCGGGATTGTCGGGGTTGATCCACACGTCGTGGTTGTCGCCGTGGTGTACGTTGATGCGTTGCCAGCTTTTGCCGCCGTCTTTGGACTTAAACGCCCCCACGTTCAGCACGATGAGGTGGTTTTCGTCTTTCGGACTCACGGCCACGTTCATGTAGTACCACGGGCGTTGTTTGAGGTTGGGGTTGTCGGTTACGTGCGTCCACGACTCACCGCCGTCGGTAGAGGTGTAAAGGCCACCTTTTTCTTTGTTTTCAATCATGGCCCAGAGGCGGTTGCCGTTGGTTGGGGCTACGGCAATGCCGATTTTGCCCAACAATCCTTTGGGCATTCCTGCGTTTTGCGAAATGAGTTTCCATGTATCGCCGCCGTCGGTAGATTTGTACAGCCCTGAGCCAGGGCCGCCGCTGCTCATCATATGGTGGTTGCGGAACGACTGCCACGTGGCCGCGTACAAAATGCTCGAATTGGAGGGGTCGAAGACCACATCTACCGCGCCCGTGCTGTCGTTTTTGGCCAACACTTGCTGCCAAGTTTTGCCGCCGTCTTTGGAGCGATACACGCCGCGCTCTTTGGTGGGTCCCCAGTGGTTGCCGAGGGCGGCCACAAAAAGCACGTCGGGGTTTTGGGGGTGTACGGCAATGTGCGCGATGGCCACGGTTTCTTTGAGGCCGATGTGCTTCCACGTTTTGCCCGCGTCGGTGGATTTGTACATACCGTCGCCGTAGGTGATGTTGCCCCGGATGTCGGTTTCGCCCATGCCCACATAGACTACGTTGGGGTCAGACTTGGCCACGGCAATGGCCCCCACAGAGCTGGATTTGAAGGTGCTGTCGGAGATACACGCCCAGTCGTTGCCGCCATTGACCGATTTCCAAACACCACCGCCCGTGGCCCCAAAATAATAGACCAAGGGCTGCCCCACCACACCCGACACCGCCAACGACCGACCGCCTACGAAGGGGCCAACGTTGCGGTAGCGTAAGTTGTTAAAAAGTTGTGGGTTTACTGTTTGGGGTTGGGAGATTGTGGGGGTTGGGGCGGGTGCTTTCTTTTTTTGGGAAAAGGCCGCCGTTGCCAATGCTAACAAACAGCAGGTTAGCCACGAGAATCGAAGTTTGTTCATAGAAAATTTAGGTTAATAAAAGGGATTTTTTGAACCAAAAGTACGCAATTCTCCCCCTCTAAAAAATCTATGAAACAAAAAAAAACACACAGACCTCAAATCGTGCCTGTGTGTCGCAATTACACTTCATCAACAAACTAAAAACCAATCTATTTTAAGATTTTCAGATTAATTTTAATTACAAACGTAGTGTCAAAAAGACACATTTCCAAATATTTTAAAAGGATAACTCGTTGAAACTTAAAAAAAGTTTATTTCAACAAGCTATCCTCTTGAAAAGGGCGGTAGTAGAGAAATCTACTTACCTATTAAAGAAGCTGTAGGAGGGGGATTCGAACCGCCCACGGTGCAGTTAGCCACGAAGCAAAATCTTGGTGGTCAATCCCAGTCGACTCAGGTTTGCCGGCTTTACTTCGCGTTTATTCTGTGGTCACCACCCCCGAGACAGGAGGGCATGGCTGCCAGGTTTCATCATCCTACAGTGTAAAAGAGCGCGTCATTCATTATTTTTGCAATGCTTTGTCCTAATGTTTGACGATGCAAATTTAAAGACATTGCCTGTTTTGTTGCAAATTTTTTAGAAAATATTTTTAAAATTTATATTTTCATCAAAATTTGAGCGTTTTTATTGATAAAATTACAAAAACGATGTTGTTTGATGGACAAAAATTTAGAAATTGACAAAATAGATAAAACCGACCTCAAAATACTCTCGTTGCTGGTAGAAGAGGCGTATTTGCCCTACACCGAAATCGGTAAAAGAGTGAACGTGTCGGGCGGGACGGTACACGTCCGCATGAAAAAAATGGAGGAAATGGGGATTGTCAAAGGGGCGCAACTACTGATTGAGCCTGCCAAATTGGGCTGGGATATAAGCGCGTTTTTGGGAATTTACCTCGACAAAAGCTCTCTCTACGACGAAGTAGCGGCGGGCTTGGCCGAAATCCCCGAAGTAGTCAATATTCACTATACAACGGGCATTTACAGTATTTTTGCCAAAATCGTGTGCCGCGACACGGGGCATCTGAGAGAAGTATTGCACGACAAAATTCAAAAAGTGGCGGGCATTCAGCGCACCGAAACCTTCATTTCGTTGGAAGAACGCATCTCTCGGCCTGTGCCTTTGGCGGAATTCTAAGAACTCGTGGCACGACTGAACACAATTTAACCTTAGTCGTGCCACGAGTGGCTGAATTCTAAGGTCTTTTTGTACTTTTGTGCAACAAATTTTATTTCCAAATCTCCGTAGGTTGGTTTGAATTTAAACTGACACAAAAAACTCCCCACTGGGGTTGGGGCTTTAAAACAACGATGAAATTAACTTTTTGGGGGGCAGCGCAGCAGGTGACGGGTAGTATGTATCTTCTCGAATTGGACGACGACTTTCGGATTTTGATTGATTGTGGTTCTGATTTTGAAAGTAGAGACCGAAAAAAAGAACAGGAAAGTAACGAGAAAGGTCCGCTCAAAGACGCTTTTTTTCCGTTTGAGGCTTCAAGTATTAATTTGGTGCTGCTTACCCACGCGCACCTCGACCACTCGGGCAGTATTCCCAATCTCTACCGCGACGGCTACGAAGGGCAGGTGCTTTGCAGCGAAGCCACGAGCTATTTGACCGAAATCTTGCTCAAAGATGCGGCAATGCTCAATCAAAAACGCCTCAATGAGTGGAACGCCACCGAAGGTAAAAAGCGCAAGAAGGGCGAGAAAAAGAAAAAAATACCCAAAGATTTGTACTTGGAGCGGCACGTGAGAGAAACAATGGAACACTTTGTGACGTTGGCTTTCAATCGTCGTTTCAAAGTAGCCGACCAGTGTTTTGTGACTTTTTTGCCCGCAGGTCACTTGTTGGGCGCGGCGCATATTATTGTAGAAGTGTGGGAAAACGGCCAAAAGAAAACGATTTGCTTTTCGGGCGATATTGGCCGCAAAAACTATCCGTTGCTGCTGGACCCCTCGCAAGTGCCAGCGGTGGATTATTTGGTGTGTGAGTCCACTTACGGCAACCGAATCCACGACAAAACGATAGCCCCCGAAGACGCGCTTCTGCCCATCATCCGCAAAACCTGCATTGATATTCCTGGGCGGCTCATCATCCCGTCGTTCAGCGTAGGACGCACGCAGGCGTTGCTCTACACGCTCAACAAACTGTACAGCGATTTCCAGCTTCCCCCCATCAAAGTATTTTCGGATAGCCCGCTGGCGCTGGAAAGTTCGCGTATTTATCAGCGCAACGTGCGGATGCTCAACCGCGAGGCGCGAGAGTTCAACGAAGACAACGAATCGCTGTTTGACTTTGAAAATTTAATTTATCTCGAAAGTACCGACGCGAGCCGTGCCGTGTCCAATCACACCGAGCCGTGCATCATCATTTCGTCGTCGGGAATGATCCAAGGCGGGCGCGTCGAATACCATGTTTCTCAGAACATTAGCAATCCGTACTGCACTATTTTAATTATCGGTTTTTGCGCCGAAGGGACCCTAGGTTGGCGGCTACTCAACGGGCAAAGTACGCTGCGGGTGCGCGGAAAAGATGAGGCGGTGTTGGCCAATATCGAAAAAATTGACGTATTTAGCGGCCACGGAGACCGCAACGACCTGCTCCAATTTGTCCAACAACAGTCGCCTGCCCACCTCAAAAAAATATTTTTGGTACACGGCGAAGTACCAAGTATGGAAGACTTTAAAATAGCTTTGGGCGAAAGAGGGTACAACGATGTGGAGATTCCCGCCAAGGGGCAGAGTTATGTGTTGTAGGTAAAAATTTGACTCTATGAGAACTTATTTAGACTTTGAAAAACCAATTGCCGAACTCGAAACCAAGCTCAACGAGTTGAAAAAACTGGCTGACCAAACCCAAATTGACGTATCAGACGCGGTGGTCAAACTTGAAGAGAGCATGGTGCTACTCAAGCAGGACATCGCCCAAAACTTGACTCGCTGGCAGCGGGTGCAGTTGTCGCGTCATCCCGACCGACCATATACTTTGGATTATATCGAGCAGATGTGCGACGAGTTTATCGAACTTCACGGCGACCGTACCGTGCGCGACGACCCCGCGATGGTGGGTGGGTTTTGTAACATCAGCGGTCAAACGGTGATGGTCATAGGCCAGCAAAAAGGCCGCAACACCAAGCAGCGTCAGCATCGGAACTTCGGTATGGCCAATCCCGAAGGCTATCGCAAAGCATTGAGGATGATGCAGTTGGCCGAAAAATTCAACAAGCCCATCGTGACATTGATAGATACACCGGGGGCTTTTCCGGGGTTGGAAGCCGAGGAACGCGGACAGGGAGAAGCCATCGCGCGTAACCTCAAAGAAATGTTCATGCTCAAAGTCCCCGTGATTTGTATTGTGATTGGCGAAGGCGCCTCGGGCGGTGCGCTCGGTATCGCCATCGGCGACCGCGTACTGATGCTCGAAAATACTTGGTATTCAGTGATTTCGCCCGAATCTTGTTCTTCGATATTGTGGCGAAGCTGGAACTTCAAAGAGCAAGCCGCCGAAGCCCTCAAACTGACCGCAACGGATATGCAGTTGGCGGGATTAGTGGATGGTATCATCGAAGAACCCCTCGGCGGAGCGCACTTGGATTATGGTGCGATGGCCGCTACCCTCAAAAAAACGATTTTGGACAATATCGCCGAGCTTTCGGCCATGACGCCCGCCGAGCGCATCAACGCCCGCATTGAGAAGTTTTGTAAAATGGGCGTTTTTACTGAATAATAAACCAAAGCCCCACAAGGGTCTTGAAGCCCTTGCGGGGTTGGTTCATCTCAATATCTTCAACGCCGCTTCGCAGTCGGCTTCTATAGCCTTGATGAGTGCGTCGAGGCCGTCAAATTTGAGCTCGGGACGAATGTAAGCCACGATTTCGACGGTCATCTTTTCACCGTAAATATCTTCCTGAAAATCAAAGATATAGACTTCTTGGGTACGCCCGATGCCATTGACTGTAGGCCGAAAACCAATGCTCATTACACCGTCGTGCGTTTGTCCGCGCACCGATACGCGCGTGGCATACACGCCATCGGCAGGAATGAGCTTATAAGGTTCTAAAACGTGGACATTGGCCGTGGGGTAGCCTATCGTGCGCCCCAACTGACGGCCTTTGACGATAACCCCCGAAAAAGTGTAATTTTTGCCCAACAACTCGTTGGCCGTGTGGGTGTCGCCATTGGAGAGCGATTGCCGTATCTTGGTTGAGCTAATTGTCAAACTATCAATTTCTTGGCGCGGTATTTCTTCTATCACAAAGCCATAGCGAGTCGCATTTTGTTGGAGATGTTCAAAACTCCCCTCACGGTTTCGTCCAAAATGATGGTCGTAGCCGATGACAAGTTTTTGGGTGCCGATGGCATTGATAAGGACTGTTTGCACAAATTCTTCCGACGACAACTCACTAAACGCCCGCGTAAAAGGAATGATGAGCAGGTGGTGGATGCCTTGCTCGCGCAGCAATTCGATTTTTTCGTCAATCGTCGAAAGCAAGCGCAGGTTTTGGCTGTCTTGTGATACCACCATGCGGGGGTGCGGCCAAAAAGTCACCACGACGGTTTGGCCGTTTTCGGCAGCGGCCATTTCTTGCAGACGAGCAAGGATTTTTTGGTGACCAAGGTGTACGCCATCAAACGTACCAATGGTAACGATGGCGTTGGGTAACTTCTGAAAATCAGCTATTTCGTGATAGACTTTCATCTAATATGGGTCTTTTTCTTTGAACAAAATCTTCAATTTCTTCGGCATCTGTAAGCCAAAACTCGCCGATGCGCGTGCGGCAAAGCGCACTCATGTACGCGCCAGAGTGGAGCAGTATTCCAAAATCGCGCACTATGCTACGGATGTAAGTACCTTTGGAACAGACAATTCGGAACGAAATTTTGGGGAAATGCGTATCATCTATCTCAAAAACCGAAACGGTCACGGTACGCGGCTTGATTTCGACTTGCTCTCCGCGACGCGCTTTTTTGTAAAGCGGTTCGCCATCCATTTTGACGGCGGAATAAATCGGTGGAAACTGTTCAATCGTTCCCGTCAGTTGACGAGCCGCGTCTTGGAGCATTTTGGGCGTGATATGGTCGGTGGGATAAGTGGCATCGAAGGCTGTTTCGAGATCCACCGACGGCGTAGTTTGACCGAGGACAAGTTGGCCTGTGTATTCTTTTTCGGCCCCTTGGTAGCGGTCTATTTCTTTGGTTTTTTTGCCAGTACACAAAATCAACAAACCTGTGGCCAACGGGTCGAGTGTCCCCGCGTGGCCGATTTTTTTGATTTTGCAGGATTTCTTGATTTTATTGACAATATCAAACGAAGTCCACGTGAGGGGTTTGTTGATGAGAATTACTTCGCCTTCGTCGGGGAGAAGTGTGGGTGTATCGGTCATTCAGTGTGTATTACGAGGCATTGTGATGCCGCAAATATCGGGAGAAATTTGCTTATTTCCTGCTGGTTTGGGACTGAAACACAAACCCACGAGCAAGACGTTGGCGACGCTTAATTCAAAAAAGGTTTATCTCACCACTACCTTTCTTGATTTATTGCTTATTTCACTCGAAATCAAGTAGTTGTATGTTCGGGTAGGCGGCAGGGGCTGCGTGGTCAGTTGGTGGATTAAGTTGGGGACATCGTAGATGCGAAGGGCAAAAAAGACGTATTCGATGGTCTGAAAATAATGCGCTGTTGCCAACGACGTATCGGCTAAGGCGTGAGTGGAGAGACTAATACACAGGCTATCAAGCGAACGTCTGTTGCCATAAAACGACATTTCTATTCGCGCTTTATCGCATTGATATATAGGTGTTTGTGCGAGATTAAGTGCTGCTATTCGTTTGATAAGTGTAGGGGCATCATCAAACGGTAGCGTCTCTTGGGCAGGTTTTTGAGGATTTGATTTTTCTCGTAGCCACCTCCACCCCAAAGCTCCCAAGCATAGTAGCAAGACGAGCCAAGTAACGTATTTTTCGTTCATTTTACGCTATTTTTTCTGATACCCATTGATAAGCATCTTCAAAAGTATTTTCAGGAAGGTTTTTTTGTTTACATAGAAGTTGTAGAGAATTATATACTTCTTTCAATACTAATTCTCTTTTTTCTTTTTCTGTTTTGTCGTTTTTAAAAATGTTATCATCCATAAGACGATAATGAATCGATATTGTGTCACCTAATGGATTGGTGGGTGAATTATCATAAAAATGACCTAAAAACTCGATATTAAACACTTTTATGCCTTTTAATTTATTTTTTTTGATTGTAAAATATTGATTGAGCGAGGTTTCTAAAAACCAAAGTGTAGAAGCCCAATTTTCAGACAGCAGACGATTTTTTGCAAAAACCTGCGGAGCATAAATATTAATTCTGATAGCCATATTCATTTTATGGTAATTTGTTAAAAGGTGGTTTTCTGCCGCCGTGTCTTACGGCAAACGTGTATGTATAAAACTTTTCCCATGCGAGAGCCATCCGACGACCAGGTATCATAGATTGTTTGAAAACATAATCATAACTAATTCCTGGAGGAGCGTTCCTTTGGAATCTTCTAACTTGTAACTCTACTCGTTTTCCATTATCGGCCACTTCACCAATCCCGTATTTTTGTACAAAGTAATCAACCTCCTCTTTTCCATAAGAAAAAGCCATAGGATTACTGGTATCGTGCCTAAAAATCATATATACATAATGATAGTTTTGGTTTCTCAAATCATTACCATGATACAGGGCTTTTTCAAAGTAGGCTAAAAATTTGATTATAAATAGTTTAGGGGTAGGAAGTAAGGTTAAGTTTCATTATTTTGAAGATTCTAAAGACAAAA
>JALOLW010000546.1 GCA_025455795.1 Spirosomataceae bacterium | reverse complement strand
TTTTTAATACTTTTTCGGTAGCTGGTACAGGACCAGTAAGCATGATGGTAGGCTCCGAACCTACGATGGCAAACGCCTTGATTTTGGCGCGGGCTTTCAAACCCAACTTCTCGCCAATGGCCTTAGAACCAATCAATAAGCCCGCTGCACCGTCCACAATCTGCGAGGAGTTGCCCGCGTGGTGAACGTGGTTGATGTGCGTCAAATCGGCATATTTCATCAAGGCCAAATTGTCCAAGCCCATACCGCCCATCATTTCGAAGGCAGGTTTTAGATTGCCCAAAGACTCCACCGTTGTACCTGGTCGCACGCCTTCGTCGCGGTCGAGGAGGGTGATGCCCAACTCATCTTGGTAGGGTACGAGCGATTTGGCAAAACGGTTGGCGGCTTGCGCCTCTACCGCCCTGCGATACGACTCCGCCGCGTAGCTGTCCACGTCGGTGCGCGAGTAGCCCTGACGGGTGGCGATGAGGTCGGCAGAGATGCCCTGCGGCACTACGTTGTGACGCGCCACAATCTGAGGGTTCATCATCAACGCTCCACCGTCGGTACCCATCGGTACGCGGCTCATAGATTCTACACCACCTGCTACAATCAAGTCCACTTGGCCTGACATTACATAAGCAGCGGCTTGATTGACCGCCTCTAAGCCCGACGAGCAGAAGCGATTGAGCTGAACGCCTGCTACAGACTGCGAATAGCCTGCTTCCAATACCGCCGTGCGGGCAATGTCGGCCCCTTGCTCGCCCACGGGCGTTACGCAGCCCATAATAACGTCATCTACGTAGCTGGTATCCAGACTATTGCGTTGTTGAACTGCTTTCAACACGCTGGTCAAAAGTTGAATCGGTTGCACCTCGTGGAGGCTACCGTCTGACTTGCCGCGCCCGCGAGGCGTACGCACGGCGTCATAAATGAATGCTTCGGACATTGTTGTTAATGATTGAATGAACGGATGATAGAATGACTGAATGAATGTATGATAGAATGAACGATGGATTAACGAGGAAAAACTATTTTAACTATTCAACTGCCCAATCATTCAATCACTCAAAATTACTCTGCTTGCATACTATTTTTGAGCAAAAGTAACAACATAACAACAGAAATCAAGGCTTGGTTTAAAAAGTTCTTGGAAAAATACATTAAAATGCTCAAAATGAGGGAAGTATCCATGATGAAGCTCAACAAAAAGACCTTAAATATTTTGTAATAACCATAAAACGCTTACATTTACTTCGTGTTTTGTTCCTTACCTACGCTACAACAAAGTGCTACATTCAAACATTTCGCTACAATATCATTCCGAATCTGCCCTTGCCAAGGGCATTCGCCAAGTAGGGATTGGCAAACACGGCAGTAAACCACTTTCGGCGGAGTTGGTAGAAGAATGTTTGAGAGAACTCAACAGCGGTCATGCCGATCATCTGCAAAAGGGTACGTTTTTTGGGGCTTTGAAAATAAAGGGCATCACCGACTCAGAACGCCCGCTCGAACACTACCTCGGTAAAGATGCCTTCAACAACCCCGTTTTTTTTCTCAATCGCCTTTGTCCTGACTTGCCACCAAGACTGTTTCCGATTGGGGTCAAACTGCTCAATGGGCATCATTTACAGGTCTCGGAAGCGCACCAATTGGGGGACTTTTTGCTTTCTGACGAACCCTGCGAGGTGTTTCGGGGAATGGCCGTTTCGATTTTGCGGGTACGCTACGAAACCAACGACGAATACGAAGGTCTATCCGAAGCCGTCAAAAGTACCTATACGCCTGGTTTTCAGCGATTGGTCAAAACCAAGTTTCCGATTGTGCAGTTGGCCGAGCCTTTTGATGGGGTCGAACATTCGTACATGATTACGCCTCTGTTGGCGTATTTTTTCCAAGAACGTCAGTACAATGCCGTGACTTCTTTGGGGCGTACTGCGGGGCCCAAGTATGGGCTAAACTCGCACGATTTGTATCTGTATCTGGGTAGCTGGATACTGGCCGACAACCACGAACTGCTCGAACTCAATCCCACATTTGGCTGGGTACTCGACCAAAAATCACTCTCACCTGCCTTGGATAAGTGGGTGGACCGACGGCGCACGATGATAAAAAGACCGTTTTTGGCTACCTTAGAAAAAGTCTTGAACCCTTGCGGGGCCAAGATTTTGGTAACGTCGGTTTTTCACATCACTTACCAAATGAAAATGGCCGAACTGGCACTCATGGCGGGTTTTGATGCGGTGATGGTCCTCAAACGTGGCCTTGAAGGAACACTCGCCCCCGCTACTTCCAAAGCCAACGGACTGTTGTGTGCTGTCAGAAATGCCAACGGTCAGTTGTTTTTTACGAGATTTGAACACGATTTTCCCGCTTTTGCTTCGTACAAAACTGAAGCAAAAGGAAAAACCTCCAACGCCGACTTCGACAATCGGGTGTTTTACGCCCAAGCATTGTACATGAGAGGCTTGGATTGGATTGAAAGTCAGATTGGGTACTGAGGCTTGTTTTTTTGTGAATGTATCCCTAATTTTGGAAACCAATAAAAATACGTATCAATATGGCGACGGTAGATTTGAAGGAAGAATTACATCAGAAAATAGATACGATAAGTAACACCGCTGAATTGTTAGATTTGAAGTATTCTATTGATTGGTTTTTGCAAGATAAACTTACTTGGGAAGAGCGACATGTGTTGGACAGACTTGCTCAATTGCCTGATTTGCTTGAAAATCAGATGGGCACTTTACACGAAGAAGTGATCGCTGAGGCAAAAAAACAATGGCTAAAAAAATAATTTGGCATCCAGAAGCAAAAGAAGATTTTCGCTCTATCATTGACTATTTACTGGAGAATTGGTCATTTGAAGTCGCCGATAGATTTACTGATAGTGTTGATAAAACACAAGAGTTACTTCAGCTTCACACCCACTTAGGGGCGAGAGTGGGGCGTTTGCGGTCAATTCGTAAAATTGCCATTCCACCATTTTACACGCTCTACTATACATTTTTGAATGGGGAAATTTGGATTTTAAACCTA
>JALOLW010000116.1 GCA_025455795.1 Spirosomataceae bacterium | reverse complement strand
TAGCCGAGCATGATGGCGTTGTTCATAAAATCGTCCAAGTCAATCATGGCTTCTTCGCCGCGCTTGCCTCGGATGTCGAGATTGAAGCTAAAATTCGCCATTTTCTCGTTCATATCTATCCCGCCAAGTCTGGGCGCGGGGCTTTTTTCACCCGTGGCTTCTTTGAACGCCTTCTTCGATACTTTTTCCAAGCGATTCAGCTTTACATTGGACTTCAAATCTCCAATCCGAATCTCGGCATCTTTGCCCTTGATGGCCAGCACTTCGCCCACCGTAGGTTGGCCTTTGATACGTACATAGCTGCCTACGGTGATTTCGCCAGGTTCGAGCGTAAACTCTTCTTTTTCAGCTTCTTGGACTACTTCCACTTTCAATTCTTTTTCCTCAAAACGCTCCAACGCTTGCCGTACTTGCTTGGTAGCGTCGCGCTCGGCGCGGTTTTCTTTGATTTCGCGGATGGTGTTTTCGATGCGTTGATTGGTATCTACCAGTAGCTGTTTGGCTTTCTGTTTGGCTTCGTTGAGGATTTTCTTTTGGTCGTTGTCGAGGCGTTGTTGGAGGGCGTTGGTTTCGAGAAGTTGCTGCGTAAGTTTACGTTCTTTGATGCTGAGGTCCAGGTTTTTTTCGGAAAACACCTTTTTCTCAATCTCCAATTCTTTAATCAGCTTCTCAAAATTGACCTGCTGACTGCCCAATTTGCTTTTGGCGCGCTCCACCACGGCTTGTGGCAAACCGATTTTACGGGCTATCTCAAACGCAAAACTACTGCCAGGCTTGCCTGTATCAAGTTCGTAGAGAGGTTCGAGGTGTTCGCCATCGTAGCGCATCGCGCCGTTGATGAGGCCAGCCGTTTTGTCGGCGTAAGTTTTGAGGTTGGTATAGTGTGTATTGATGACCCCAAACGCGCCCGATTTGGTCAAATCTTCCAAAATCGCCTCGGCAATGGCCCCGCCCAAACTCGGCTCGGTACCCGTCCCAAATTCGTCAATCAAAAACAGGGTTTTTTTATGACTAAAATTCAGGAAATACTTCATGTTGGTCAGGTGACTGCTGTACGTGCTGAGGTCGTTGTCGAGGTTCTGCTCGTCGCCGATGTCAATAAAAATGTTTTGAAAAAGCCCCACCGTCGAATCCTCGCGCATCTGCACGAGTAGCCCGCATTGGTACATGTACTGCGTAAGGCCGAGGGTTTTGAGCGATACCGACTTGCCGCCTGCATTGGGACCAGAAATTACCAAAATACGCTGACCTTGCGTGAGTTGTATCGTAAGCGGCACAACTTTGCGACCTTGTTTTTGAAACGACAAATACAACAACGGATGCCGCGCTTGTCGCCAATCTACCACGGGCTGATTCACAAACTTGGGCAAAGTAGCGTCCAGCATACTCGCCAATTTGGCTTTGGCACGAATGAAGTCCACCATCCCCAAAAACTGAAAGCCTTTTTGCAAATCAGCCAAATGCGGACGGATTTGATTGGCCAACTGAATCAAAATACGGTTGATTTCACGCCGCTCGGCGTATTCGAGTTCGCGGATTTCGTTGTTGGCGTCCAGCACTTCGGCGGGTTCGATAAAGAGCGTCTGACCCGTCGAGGACTCGTCGTGAACGAAGCCTTTTAGTTTGCGTTTGTGTTCGGCAGTAATCGGAATCACCATGCGGCCACTACGGACAGTGAGCGACACGTCGTCGCCTACCCAACCGCTGTTTTTGGCGTGGCGAAGGAGGCTATCAAGTTTTTTGCGAACGTCCGCGGCTTCGGAGATGAGGCGGCGGCGAATGTCTTGGAGTACGGGCGAGGCGTTGTCGCGTATCAGCCCACGGTCGTCTATGATGCGGTCTATGGCGTCGGTGACGGTTTTTTCGACGTTGATATTGCTCGCCAACTCCCGTAAAAACGGAAAACGGCCTTCTTCTTGGTCGGTCAAAAATTTCAGAATCTGCCGAATGGTCCGAAGCGATAGTTTCAGATCAAAAAACTCTTCCAGCGACAGCAGCATTCCTTCGATGCGGATTTTGTCGAGCGCGTCGGTAGCATCTAAGTAGTTTTGCGCTGGAAACTCCCCCGCTGCTTCGGTCAAGATCGCCTTCATTTCGGCGGTTTGACGAGTGAGTTTGTCTATGACGGAGAAATTATCAGAAAATCGTACCTTTTGGACAAACGCCTGGCCGAGTGCGCTAAGGCACAGCTCGTTGAGGAGTTCGCGGATGCGGTCAAAACCTAATTTTTGTTCTAAATCTTTTGGGTAAAGCATTGTGTGTTTGAAGCAGCAGAGCGCAAAAAGCCTTAATTTATCAACCTCCGACTTGGTTTGTATAGAATCAAGCTATCAACTTGCTTAAAATCGGTGATATTGAGTGTAAAAACTTTTAATGAGTTAGCCTTAGCAACGGAGGCAATTAGGGCATCCGGAATGCCTATTTGCCGCGAAGACAAATCTGACATTATTTCTATAAAAATTTTTGAAGCATCTCTTGTCAAATGAAAACGTCTGAATTTACGAATTAGCTCTCGTGTCTGCTCTTCTTCTTTTTTTCTCATACCAAAATATATTTCTCCAATGGTAATGTCAGAAATGGCTAAGTTGTCATAACCTATGTCATTTAGTTCGTCAATGATGGCCTGATTGCCTCGAAACAGTTCGAAGAATATATTGGTATCGCATAAAATCATAACCCACGCCCTTTCCACGCTTGTTTCCTAAAATCATTGAAATCCTTGAAATCATCACGGTCTTTCCAGATACCAAAACAATTTTTGACAGCTTCTTCAAGTTCAGCTTCTGAAAAAGAGTTATTTTCGTCAGCAGGGCGACTCTTAAATGAAATATTCATGGCTGTAAGCATCTCTTTCAAAAGGCTTTCTTCTTTTTCGGTGATGTCTAATTCTATGATTGTTCTCATGTTTCAATCTCGTATTTTCGGCCAAATATACGATTTTTTACATTTACTTACTGTCATAAAATTCAGGTTGAGCCTGTTCTCACTGACCGTATTTCAAATATCCAAAAGGAGTATTCCGTTCGAGCTATTTACAGAGCTACTCACTTAAAGAAAAACCCACTGGGTGCAATCTCCACTTTGACCGAGTCCACCAATCTACCGTCTGGCTGATAGCGAATCACGTAACCCGCTTGCTTAAAACTTGGTGTCGAGCCAGCGTAGAGGAGATTGGAAGTAGGGTCGAAGCCCAAACCCGTAAAAACGCGCCTCACCACGGGCGAAGCGTCAGAAATGGTCGTATCGGTGATGTTGAAGCGATAAACCTCGCCTTTTTGTTTGAAGCCATCGGCTGCGTCAAAAAAAGTGTAGCTGTAGTAAATACTGCGGCGGTCGGCACTCATGGTGAGCGTACTGGGGCTTTTGGTTGTGCTGCTACCTACCCGAATTCGCGCTTCAATGGCTTTGGTGTTGGGGTCTATCCGCAACGCCTCACGCCCTACAAACGTCCAAATTTTGTTGTTGGCATCTAGCTGCATGGTGCTGGCATTACCACCAATGTTGATACTGTTGGCTTTGAGTTCATCTTTTTGGGTATCAATTATTTGGATAAGCCGCTCGCCACCTTGACCTGTCACAAAGGCTTCGCTGCCTACCACGATGATACCTTCTGCCCCTTTTTGTAGATTGATTTTTTTGACAACGCGATTGGCCGTGAGGTCAATGACGGCCACGTAGCCTGGATTGGCATAAAAATTGGGAAACTGCCCCGTCACCCCCCAACAAGTCACGTAGGCTTTATCGGCACTGATGCCCACTGCCACACGGGGGTTTTCAATGTCGGGGGCGGCGAGTGTCGCCACGCTTTTCATGGTACGGGCATTGACGATTTCGACTTTGTCCAAGCCCGCGCCCGAATTGTCCACCAAAATCAAGCCTTTCTCGCCTGTTTCGGTGTAGCCGCTGATGCCTCCCGTGATAGGCCGCATATTTTCTTTCATAAAAATATCGGTACTGACTGTGGTCGTGTTGCGTGTCACCAACGACAGCGAACCGTTGTTGTCAAAAAAATTGCCCGCATTGATGACCAACACTCCCGAGTCGTAAGGCTGCGTGGGTTCGACGGAAGAATTGCAGGCGGTTAGCAAAAACACACTAACTGCAACGGCTGGAAGCCTTTTAATAATCGGTACGAGCGGGACACTCACGCCTGCGATAATGACCCCCGCAAGGGTTCTAAACCCTTGTGAGGTTAGCTGATTCACAATTTTAGATGTGGAAAGAAGTTGCATAGTTGTAAAAGGTTGAAAAATTTGATAATGAGATATTTAGATTTGAAAAATGAGATTTGCCGCAAAATTTCGTCCTGGCATGGCGTTGCGTTTGACGTTGAGATAGAGCGCATCAAAAATATTATCGGCTTGCAAAACGACTCTACCACTCAAACGCCCTACTTGCCAACCCGATTCGATAATCGCCCCCACGAGTTGATAACCTCTTAGAAATTTGCTGTTGTCGAATGTGTAGTAGCGTCGGCTGCTGCCTTGCCATGTCATTGTGCATCGGATGGGTTTTAAAAATTTTACGGGCTTAAATTCCACAAAGGCATTGGCCGAACCCGTATGCAACGGCAAGTAAATCAACTGTTTGCCCACTACTTCGATGGCCGTAGCGTCATAGACGCGCTCTTGCGAACTGCGCGTGAGGGCATACTGCACAAAAAGCCCCGCGTTGATATGGGTGGTTTTATAGTTCAAACTGCCCTGCACTTCCAGCCCCCGCGCCACCACCAACTGCAAGTTTTCGACCCTGTATCCACGGGCAGGATTCCAATACGTCCAGTCGTCCATGCGGTTGTGAAAAGCCGTGATGCTGCCCGTTGCTTGGAGCTGTGGGGAGATGATTTGCTTGATTTCGATGCCTGCTTCCTGCCCAAAACCATGTTCAGGGCGAATGTCGGGATTGCCCAAGTTGCGCCAATACCGCTCGTTGAGCGTAGGGACACGATAGCTGCGCGCTACGTTGGCTTTGAGTAGAATTTGTTGGTTTGTGTGGTTGATAAGCCGATACTCTGTTCCGAGTGAGGGCGCGAGTGGCGGGTCATAGTTGGTCACAAACGCCTGCCGCAAGTTGAATGACCACAGCCAACGCGGGCTGAGTTGGTAGCGGGTAAGGGCATAAAAATCGGCGCGATTTTCGGTAATGAGTGCACGGTCGTAATCATCCACGCGGGTGCGAAAATGAACCCACTCACTACCGATTCTGGTTGTGAGTTTTTTGAACGAAAACTCATGCTCGCCCCTCAAAATCAAGCGGTTGGTTTCGGAATGATAAGGGTCGGTTTCAAACGTGGGGCCTTTGCCGTAGTCAATCACGTCGCGCACAAAGCCCGCGCGGAGCGTGGTGCGACCCAATTCGTAATTGCTCAAAAAACGGTACGATTTTGTCTGTGTGATTTCGCGGCTTACGGGGTCGGTGGGGGCAAGCGCGAGGTGATTGTCACTAAGCCAAACGTTGAGCGATACTTGTTGGTGATTTTGATGCCGAAAATACAGGTCTTGGATGAGTCCTTTTTGGGCAGTTTCAGACGGCTCGACCAAAAAACCCCGCCGCTCGGTATAAGGAAGCCGATTGTTGAGCTGACCACCGTACAAGGCTGTTTTACCGCTCAGTTGCCAGTTTTTGTTCAGTTTTTGGGCAAAACGGGCGGTAAGTTGAGTTTGATAATTTTGAAAAGAAGCCACTCTTTGACCCAACTGCACCGAGGAAGTATTGGAAGCCAACGAAGGGGCAGAGTTTAATAAAATACTCCCACCGACGGCATCTGTTCCTACCACACTCGCCGACGAGCCGTATTGAATAGAAAGCTGCTCAAAACCCGCCAACGGGATGGTCGAAAAATCAGTCAGAGATGAAAACGGCAAGTTGATATTGACCCCGTTCCACAGCACCGCCGTATGACTCGACGACGCACCGCGCAGTCCTACCGTGGTGAGTTGGCCTGTGCCATAGCTTTTGAGCTGAAACGGTGCCTGTGTCGCCAAAAACTCCGCCAACGTCTGAAATTTATACGTTTGAAGCAGTGCCGAATCGGCACGTTGAACTTTTAGCCCGCCCATAAATCGCTCAGGGGTGTAGCCGCGCACAGTCACCGCCTGCAAAGCGCGCGTAGAGTCGCGCTGGGCAAAAAGCGGAGACATTGGCCACAAAAGCAATGCAAACAGCGTGATTCGCAAATGCGTAAAATCGTAAAAGTAAACAGGAACTCTACCGCTCGACGGGCGTGCATCCTCCGTACAGCATCGCCAAGAATGGTTTTGGGCAGGTCTCCTGACTTGTTCTACCGCGCTTGTACCTTCCCAAGTGTATTTAGTGATTTGTGGTTGGGTAATTTGTGATTGAAAAATAATCACTAAATCACCACTTAATTAATCACAAATACTTCCTCAGTGGCTTTGAAGTAAAATATAAAATGGCCTTAAAATGGACGGTTTATTTACTCATCCATTCATTCGCTCATTTTACATCTTGCGCGGTTTTTGAAAGAACTTACAGTTGCGGGGACAGCTCCCGATTCGCACGGGATTCCCTATTAAGTGATGGTAGAAAAGTGAATCTCTACAAAACACCCAAAACTTTTACAAAGGTAGAAAGAAGAACGAAATTACGCGAAAATCCACGTTTTTTTTAAATCTACGAAAATATTCGTAGAAATATTTGTAATTACGAAATGGTTCGTATATGTTTGCTACGAAATCATTCGTACAACTATGAAACCAACCGATTCTGAACTCGAAATCTTGCAAGTGCTTTGGGAGCAAGGCCCCAGCACCGTGCGGCAAGTCAATGAGCGGCTTGCCGAAAACAAAGACGTAGGCTACACCACTACGCTCAAGCTCATGCAAATCATGCACGACAAATCGCTGCTCACCCGTGTTGAGGATGCCCGCTCGCACGTGTACGAGCCCAACGTAGCCGAAGAAGAAGTCCAAAGTACGCTGCTTGGGCGGTTTCTGGACACGGCCTTTCGCGGGTCGGCGAGTAGGCTGGTGATGCAAGCCCTCGGCAACCACAAAACCACCCCCGAAGAACTCAACCAAATTCGTGAACTTTTAAACCAAATCGAAAAACAGCCATGAAAACGTTCTCATTTATCTCCGAATCCTTCGTGTCGGCTTTTGGGTGGACACTCCTTCATGCCGTTTGGCAGGGTTTTTTGATAGCAGCCGTGGCTGCTGTTGTGTTGTTTTTGTTGCGTCGCGGGTCGAGCCGTGCGCGGTACTGGACGGGTATCGGCGCGTTGCTGCTCCAAGTGGCGGCTTCTGTGGGCACATTTATTCTCCACTATCAGCCTATGGTACAGACTATTGTAGGTGAAAGAGCCAACCAATTCCCCGCCCAACTGCTCACCACGCTCCGCCCCGTGGCCGCTATGCCGTGGTACAAGCAAGCGTTGTGGTTTTTGCAAACACATTTAGACAGCATCGTGTTGTTTTGGGTGATTGGGGCATCGGTACTGTTGATTCGCTTGGTAGGTAGCTGGGTATATGTGCAGCAGCTCAAAGCCGAAGGTATCCAACTGACCGAGGCGCGTGTACAAGCGTTGTTCAAAAAAATCGCCGATGTGTTGCGTATTCGTCAGACCGTCCATCTGTTTGAATCGGTTAAGGTCAGTACGCCGATGGTGGTGGGCTTTATTCGTCCAGTGGTTTTATTGCCCGTAGGACTGGCGACAGGCTTGACTACCAAGCAGATAGAGGCGATTTTGGCGCATGAGTTGGCGCACGTAAAGCGTTTTGATTATTTGGTCAATCTCCTCCAATCGCTGGTCGAGGTGGTTTATTTCTTTCATCCTGCGTTGTGGTGGCTTTCAGCCCGTGTACGCACCGAGCGTGAGCATTGCTGCGACGACGTAGCCGTAGAAGTGTGCGGCGACAAACTCGCTTTTGCCCAAGCGTTGACCGAAGTAGAGTCGTATCGGCAAGCACCGTTGTTGGCGATGGCTTTTGCTTCTCAAAAAGGCGCGTTGCTCTCGCGGGTCAAACGTGTACTGGGCATGGCCGAAAAGCCCGCCCGTCGTTTCAATTCCAACGCCCTGTTTTTGGTTGTTTTGCTGCTGGCAGGCGTGTCGGTGTATGCGATTCAAGAAGACAAAATCGAAAAAAACAAAAACGCAAAAAACAAGGCTTTGAACCGAAAAAAGCCAATAGCTCACCAAAATCCCAACGTTATTATTGAACTCAATAAAGATTTGAGTTTGCACAAAGCTACTTGGAAAGGCAAGCCACTTGGTGATGGTGAATTACAAGAAGTTCGAGAATTTATCGAAAGCATCGAAAAAGGCGAACTTCAGATAGATAAAATTCCTGACCCTAAGCTACGGGCGGTGGTTGAAGGAATTTTGGATGCAAAAAATAATTTCAACACTTCAATGCCAGAACTTGGCAATGCCTTGAACCAGCTCGGAGAAGCTCTGACTGCGCTGCAACCAGGTTTGATGAGCCTGGGAGATACACTTTTTACCCCAGAAATGGAAGAAATAAGCGATGAAAACGAAGCGAAAATGGTGTATTTGAATCGCAAAATAGATAGCTTGAATCGCTTGATGGAACCGCAATTTCAAAAAATCAACGAGTTGCGCCTTGAAATGGAGCAGCACGAGTTTAAAGTGGGAGAAGTGGAGCGCAAACGCGAGTTGATAGACTGGAAAAAAAGTAAACTTTACGAGGAACGAAGCAAAGCACTGGAACAACGTAACGAGATTTTGCACCAACAAAATGTGGCCAAAAAACAAACTGAAGACCAAATAGAAAAACAGATGGCGCAGTTTGAAGAACAAATCAAAAAGCACGAGGCCCAAATGCAGCAACTCAACAAGCAGATGGCCGACTTGCGTCAAGAGGAACAAAACGCCCGCCAACCCGTGGAAAAGTTGGAAGAACAAGTGCGGCAGTTGGAACGGATGAATGAAAAGTATTCGGAGCAAATGCAAAAGTATTCGCGGGAGATGGCGGCACTATTTCCACCACCACCGCCGCCACCGCTGCCCAAAAAGGCCAGAAGCGCTTTCAAAACCCCCACCGCGCCCAAAGCCGTTCCCGCCCCTCCAAGCCCTAAAACCATAGCGACAACCCCAAAATCTCCGACAGCCCCATCGCCCAAACCCGCCCCTCCCAAAAAATAACCCTCATTTTTTTAGTAGCCTGTGGAGACACAGGCTACTTTTGTTAAAATCAAGCAAAATAAGTGCATAGCAAAACCCTGGCGTCGTTTTAGTGGTTATATTACCGTCAAACACTGTATTCAATCAATATGCTGCTCAATATTGCCATCGTCGTCGGAACGTTTCTTTTCATGGAAGGATTTGCGTGGTTTACGCACAAGTACATCATGCACGGCCTGATGTGGAATTGGCATGAATCGCACCATGTACACCACAAAGGCTGGTGGGAAACCAACGACCTTTTTGGCGTACTTTTTGGGGTCACGGCCACTGTTTTGGTTGTGGTGGGGTCGGAAATAGAGGCGTTGCGTTGGTTGATGTACGTGGGGATTGGCGTCACGCTTTACGGCATTGCCTATTTTGTGTTTCACGACATCATCGTACACCGCCGCGTCAAGATTAAGTTCAAAACCAGCAATCGCTACCTGCTGCGCATCATGCGCGCCCACTACGAACACCACAAAGTACACGTGCGCGACGGTGCCGAAGCCTTTGGGTTTTTGTACGCCCCCAAAAAATACGAAAAGCCATAGAAGCCAGTACTTTCAAATACAATTG
>JALOLW010000115.1 GCA_025455795.1 Spirosomataceae bacterium | reverse complement strand
CAGCTTCGGTAAAGGCTTTCATGTTCAGGTTTATTCTATATTTGTGAAAATAATGCACAAAGTTATATTTTTAGTTGTCAAAATCAATGCTATGCTTACAAACGTCGAACATATAGGAATAGCGGTGAAGGATATAGTAGCATCGGACGCGCTGTTTTCTAAACTTTTCAATACCCAGCCCTACAAACACGAAGCAGTAGCATCGGAGGGGGTCACTACGTCGTTTTTTTTAATCAATCAAACCAAAATCGAACTACTCGAAGCCACCAATTCCGACAGTGCGATTGCTAAATTTATTGAGAAAAAAGGCGAAGGCATTCATCACGTTGCGTTTGAAGTAGATGATATTTTGGCCGAAATGCAACGCCTCCAAAACGAGGGTTTTGTATTGCTCAACGAAACCCCTAAGCGCGGTGCCGACAACAAACTCGTGTGTTTTCTTCACCCCAAAGGCACCAATGGCGTCTTGGTAGAGTTGTGTCAGTCAATCGTTTAGCGTTAATACAATTTTTTTATGAAACCTAACCTCTTGTTATTCAGTATTGTTACACTTGCCGAAATTGTCTGCTCATACTTAGGTGTGTGGCAGGGAGTATATTTTTTCAAACCCCTCATTATGCTTTCGCTGTTGTATTGGACGCGGCATATTCGGCACCAGCATTTGTGGCTTTGGGTCGGGATGTGGTTTGCGCTTGGTGGCGATGTGTTGTTGATGATTCGGGAGCGCGATTTATTTGTGGTGGGATTGGGGTCGTTTTTGGTCATGCAGCTTTGTTATATCGTTGCTTTTGCCAAAACTTTCACCGCAGCGGGCAAAGCCCAAGTCACTACTTGGCGGGTAGCGCTGCCTTTTGCGGCGTACGGACTTTCATTTTTGGCGGTTTTGTACCCTGCGTTGGTGGGTACGCCTTTTTTGATTCCTGTGATTGCGTATTCGGTCTGCCTGTGCAGCATGGGGGTTTTTGCAGCATTACGCCGTCATTCGGTGACGGACAGCAGTTATGGGTGGGTGTTGGTAGGGGCGATTTTGTTCATTCTTTCGGATTCGTGTATCGCGTTCAACAAGTTTTTGCAGCCGTTTGAGGCTTCTACGCTCGTGGTGATGAGTACCTACGCCGCTGCGCAGTGGCTGATTGTGTGGGGAATGTATCGGAAAAATTGATTTACTTAACAAGTAAAAATCACAAGAACAAATTGCCAAAAAAATTAGTCAACAAATTCGGCTCTATGACGAGACCGCGTTGAATGATGCTTCCATCAGCTTTCATTCGCAACACCCAACTACCTAAACCAATCAAATACCCCGATTGCCTTTGGTGTAAAATCAGACAACGAACTCGTTTTTTCAGTCCAACTTGTGCCATCAATGACATAAAACCTCAAAGACGCGAGGGCGCAAAGAATTTAATGCTTCGCGCCCTCGCGTCTTCGCGGTAAAAAAATAAACGCTATTACAGTGATGAAATTTTTCCGTCAAACTTACGAAAGCCTGCGTTTTGCTTGGCAGGCATTGCGCTCCAATCTGCTCCGTACCACGCTCTCGCTGCTGGGCGTGACAGTGGGTATTTTTGCCATCATCGGGGTGCTTACCATCGTGGACTCCCTCGAACGCAACATCCGCACGAGCGTGGCTGAGATAGGCAACGATGTGATTTACATCCAAAAGTGGCCTTGGGTGTTTGATGGAAACTTCCCCTGGTGGAAGTATTTTCAGTGGCCTGAAACCAATTATAGCGACTACAAGTTCTTGGCCGACCGCATGGAAGGCGCCGCGGCAGTCGTAGCCATGGATTTTAAAGGCAACCAAAACGTGAAAAATGGCAACAACAGCATGGCCGCACTCGTCCAGGGTGTCACGTATGATTATTATAAAGTATCGGAAGTGAAAATAGGACAAGGGCGATATTTCACGCCCCAAGAAGCCAATCAAGGCCGAGCAGTGGTTATCATCGGGTCCGAAATTGCCGAAACACTCTTCCCTTCCGACCCTGACCCATCGGGCAAAGTAATGAAAATCAAAGGCTTAAAATACATCATCATCGGTGTCCAACAGAAAAAAGGCAAAGGGCTTTTTGACATTGCGGGCAATCCCGACACCAAAGTATTGATGCCTTACGTAGCATTTTCGAAAGTATTCAAGTTTAGAGAACCCAGCATAGACATTGTTCTCAAAGGTTTGCCCAACGACAAAGGCCAAGTCGAACTCGAAGCCGAAGCGACGGGCTTGCTCCGCACCAAACGTGGCCTCAAACCTACCCAAGACAAAAACTTTTCTATCAATCGCCCCGAAGCACTCAGTGCCGCTATTGGGGGGATTTTTGGCGTTCTCAACGTGGCAGGTTGGGTGATCGGTATTTTTTCGTTGCTGGTTGGAGGGTTTGGCATTGCCAACATCATGTTTGTATCGGTCAAAGAGCGCACCAACCTTATCGGAATTCAGAAATCACTCGGGGCCAAAAACTACTTTATTTTGTTTCAGTTCCTCTTTGAAGCCATCTTTTTGAGTTTGGTAGGGGGCTTGGTGGGCATTATACTGGTGTATCTGCTGTCGTTTATCCCGTTGGATATGTTGGACATTGTACTGACCCCCAAAAACATCGTATTGGGCTTGACCGTTTCGAGTGTTATTGGCGTTTTGTCGGGCATTATTCCTGCGTTTAGCGCGGCCCGCATGGACCCCGTCGAGGCCATTCGGTCAAAATAACCAATCGCTTGTGTGAGGGCTACTCCCTTGCAATCGGGTCGGGCGTGCCATCGGGGTCGTTGCGCGCTACGCCGCGTGTAGGTATGTTGCGCCCCCGAATCAGCATCAACCCCGCCACGTGGGGCGTTGCCATCGAAGTTCCCGAAAGAATAGCATAACGCCCATTGGCGTAGGTTGAGGCGATGCGCACACCGTAAGCCGCTACATCTACCACGTCATTGCCATAGTTAGAAAAACTGGCAAACGTCCCCGTACTATCTACCGCCGACACGGTCACTACGTTGGGGTGATTGACTCTTGCGGGCGAAAAATCTCGTGCGGCTTTGGCGTCGTTGCCCGCCGCAATCGCAAATAAAATGCCTTTGTTAGCAGCCGCTTGTACTTCGCGGTCGAGGGTGGCTGAAATGCCTTCCATGCCAAGGCTCATATTGACCACATCGCCCGCCAAACCATTCTGACTAACGTACGTCACTGCCGAAATCACGCTCGAAAGGCGTCCTTCGCCGAGCTGGTTGAGTACCTTCAAAGCCACCAACTTAGTACCCGATGCGATGCCTATCAAGCCCACTTGGTTGTTGAGCGCACCGATGATACCCGCCACATGTGTACCGTGCCCGTTGTTGTCGTCGGCAGAGGTTTGACCACTAATAAACGTCCTACTTCGCTGCATATCTACGCTGAGGTCGGGGTGGTCGAGGTCTATGCCCGTGTCAATAATCCAAGCCGTTTTGGCGCGAAAATTCAGTCCGTTGCCAAAGCCCGTCTTACGTACGCTCCACGTGAGCGAGGTAGAAGTCACCACATCCACGCAAGCGCACAAGCCCACCACGCGGTCAGGCTCAACCAGTGCCACCGAAGGGTCTTTGGCGAGTGCTTTGGCGTTTTCGTCCGAAAGATGCGCCACAAATCCCCGCGTAGCAACGCCCGAAAAAGTTGTTTCGAGGGCATCGGGGGCGATGTCGTACTCGTCCAAAAGCTGCTCAGAGCGGGCAGTCATACGGGCATTGGTCGCGGCAGCAGGTGGTACAAAAGTATCATTGAAAGTGACAATGTATTCACCTTCAATGATTTGGCCTGACAAAGCCGATGATTTGACCAAACAATCAGCTGCGGGTGCAGGAGGGGTGGTGTCGCGCTGACAAGAAGCCAGCCACAGCAGACTTAAACACAGAGTTACCTTTTTCATTTGGATTTTTCGTCGTTGGAGGATGAGAAAGCATGAGGTAAAACTGCTGCAGCATAGTGGTTGATTTATTGGTACAAACGGAAGTCTTGTCGAGAAAATTGTATAAGCCGTAGTAGCTCGTTTGGGTACTTTGTTAAATTACTTGATACGGGTATTTTATTGATGCCACGAATGCACTAATATCATTCGATTTTCATTCGTGAATGAGTGGCATCAAGTAAAATCATAAAGAACCCTCGTTTGCATTTATAATGCGAACGCCAGCGCTGTGCGTTTGCAACGCACAACAAGGCTCAAAGGAAAGCCTTTTCCAATTTGAAAGAAAAAGTAGAGCCTTTTTCAAGCTGACTCGTGACGGTGATTTTGGTGCCGTGTCCTTGCAAAATATGTTTTACAATCGCCAAACCCAGCCCCGTACCGCCTTTTTCGCGCGAGCGGCTTTTGTCCACCCGATAAAACCGCTCAAAAAGGCGTGGGAGGTGTTCGGGGTCAATACCCGGGCCATTGTCACGCACTGCCACCACATAATGTTTCTTCTCTTCGGTAAAATGCACGATTACTTTGCCTTCGTCGAGGCCGTACTTGATGGCGTTTTCGATTAAGTTGGTCATTACCTGAGCAATACGTTGTGCGTCTGCCTTGACCCAGACGTTGGGCAAGCGGTCGGGCTTGATTTTAATGTGGGTGCGGCGGGCTGCTGCTTTGTTTTCCAACTGCTCACATACTTCGAGCGTAATCAAGCGCAAATCCACGGGCGCAAGCTGCATTTTGAGCTCACCCGTTTCGATTTGAGAAAGCGAAAGCAAATCTTTGACCAGCGCATCCAGTCCGTCGAGGCTCTTAGCGGCTTTTTGCAGAAACTTATCACGTACCACCTCGTCGTCCATCGCGCCGTCGAGAAGCGTATGAATGTAGCCTTGTGCCGCAAAAATAGGCGTTTTCAATTCGTGCGAGACATCCGCCAAAAACTCCCGACGAAAGACCTCCAATTTTTTGAGTTCGTCTATTTCACGCTGTTTTTTGGCTACATACACAAAAATCTCTTGGTTGAGTTTTTTGAAGGGATTGGTATCTTTGACCAACGCTTTCCGCGAAATATTAAAATCTTGCAATTTGAGGCGTTGGATAGTAGAGTGTATTTTGGTCACTTCACGATACACTAGCACTTCGACAGTGTACATGACCAAAAAAAACGCACTGCTAAAACTCGCTACTCCTACCACAAAAAGCATGCTGTTGGACACCCCACTCACGAAAGACAAAAAGGTAGTAGAAACACCCGAAATGAAAAAGGCCACCAAAAAGGCAATCAAACGAGGATGGAGTAGCATAAACAAAGAGATTTTGGAGATTGGGGGTTGGGAGATTGCTCCAACAAATGTCGTTACTGCAATTCAATCAACCAAAAAACGCAAAAAATTGCAGAAAGCAAATCGAAAAGATTCAGCTTTTATCAAAATTTTAGGTTTTTTTTTTGTCATCTGTTTGATAATCCGTAATTTTGCACTCCAATTTTGAAACGGACAATAAGACAATGGCAAAGAAAGGTAACAGAATACAAGTAATTTTGGAATGTACTGAGCAGAAAGGCACGGGCGTTCCAGGTATGTCGCGCTACATCACGACAAAGAACCGTAAAAATACACCTGGTCGTATGGAATTGAAGAAATTCAATCCTTATTTGAGAAAAGTGACGGTTCACAAGGAAATCAAGTAATTCATTTTAGTTTATTCGTTGTCTGTTAAGAGTTATCAATTCAACTTTTAGCTCAACAGCCAATAAACCAACAACTTACAAAAAGACATGGCAAAGAAAGTAGTTGCAACCCTGAAAAAAGAAGGTGGTAAGACTTACGCAAAAGTGATTAGAGCAATCAAATCACCCACTACTGGCGCATACACCTTCAAAGAGGAAATCATTCCTACCGACGAAGTACAGGCTGCTTTGAAAAACTAATCAGTACGTCTGTTACCGTAAAGATATGTTGATAAAGTCCCCAAGTGGGACTTTTTTTGTTGTACCTTTGTGGGCGTTGGTTTGGACTGTTGAGCATTTATAAAAACCAACAACGATTAACTAAAAACGGATAACTCGCAGATAATCATGGGTTTGTTTGACTTCTTCTCCAAAGAAAAGAAAGAATCGCTCGACAAAGGGCTTGAAAAATCAAAGGAAAGTTTTTTTGGGAAATTGAGCCGGGCCATCGTGGGCAAGACCACCGTGGACGACGAAGTACTGGATGAATTGGAAGAAATTTTGGTGAGTTCGGACGTGGGCGTAACCACTACTGTCAAAATCATCAAACGTATCGAAGCCCGCGTTGCCCGCGACAAATACACCAGTACTAGCGAGTTGGATGCTATCTTGCGCGACGAAATCGCCCAACTGCTGACCGAAAATAAATCCCTCGACATCAAAGACAGTTTTGAGACCGAAAACCTCCCCAAACCTTATATCATCATGGTCGTAGGGGTCAATGGCGCGGGTAAAACGACGACCATCGGCAAACTCGCCCATCAGTTTAATCAACGCGGCAAAAAAGTCGTTCTCGGTGCGGGCGATACCTTTAGGGCTGCTGCCGTGGACCAGCTCAAAACCTGGGGGCAGCGCGTGGGTGTGCCTGTCATCGAACACGGCATGAACACTGACCCTTCTGCTGTAGCCTACGATGCCGTGCGCAAAGGCGTAGAGATGAACGCCGACGTGGTGATTGTAGATACCGCAGGGCGGCTACACACCAAAATAAATTTGATGAATGAGCTGACCAAAATCAAGCGCGTAATGCAGAAATTTCTGCCTGATGCTCCCCATGAAGTACTGCTCGTTCTCGATGGCAGTACGGGTCAAAATGCCATGATTCAGGCCCAAGAGTTTACCAAAGCAACCGAAGTGACGGCCTTGGCTATCACCAAGCTCGACGGCACGGCCAAAGGCGGTGTGGTGGTTGGTATCTCTGACGAACTCAAAATCCCCGTCAAATACATCGGTGTCGGCGAAAAAATGGATGATTTGCAGGTGTTTGACCGCGCTCAGTTTGTGGATTCGCTCTTTAAGCGATAGGTTTATCGTTCAAAAACTTCAACAACGCTTCGTGTACCTCTGGCAAAATGCCGTTGGGTAGTTCATGCCCGATACCCTCCAACCACAACGTTTGAGCATTGGGAATCAGCGGGGCATATACTTTGGCGTGAACAAGTGGCACGAGAGGGTCGGCAGTACCATGAATCACCAACGTAGGTGCTTGAATTTGCGCGAGTTCGCTTAGTCGTGAGCCAGAGGCCGCAATCGCCGAAAACTGCTGCATGCGAGCATTGGGGTTTTGCCCTTTTCGCTCCAACAAACTCCAAGTATATAATTCCCTAAAATACGATTCATTGTAAACAAAACGAGGCCCCGCCAGCCGTCGGTACGTTTCGACGTAGGCATCGGGTGTGATTTTGCTGTAGGTGAAGCGATTTTTGAGGGCCACATTTCGTACCAACAAAGGGATAGCAGGAAGTAACACACGAACAAAAGCATTTTTACCAGTTTTGGGGTTGAGTGCGTAGCCAGAAGACATAATGGAGGTCAAACTCAGCACTTTTTCGGGGTGCGAGATAGCCATGCGTTGGGCTATCATACCGCCCATCGAAGCCCCCACGACGTGTGCCTGTGCGATATGCAGTGCGTCAAGTAGCCCTACGGTATCTTGAGCCATGTCTTCGAGAGTGTAGGGGTTTTTGCGCTGCCATGTATCATTCATCCAAGTAGAAAGTCCGATGTCGCGGTTGTCAAACCGAATCACGTAGTAGCCTGCCGTTACCAATGGTTCGATAAATCGCATAGACCACATGACACACTGCGCGTCTAAACCCATGATGAGCAAAATAGCAGGATGCTGCGGCTGTCCAAACGTTTCGTAGTAAAGCTCAATGCCATTGCTCAGTACTTTACCAGATTGCGTTGTCGGAAAAATCATATTCCCTAATTTTAGGTTCAACTTGAAATCAATCATTTAACGCCAACGATAATCTGTGTATTATCGTTTCCAAAAATCAACAAAGGAGAGGTTTGTGTCACAATTTTGCGTAATTTGGCGGCATAATTACAAGTTTTACTCAAAGTCTATAATCACCACCCAATGAACATCCACGAATACCAAGGCAAAGAAATTCTGAAAAGATATGGCGTACGGGTCCAAGACGGCATCGTAGCCGACACACCCGAACGTGCCGTAGAAGCTTACCGCACCATCGCCGAGCGTACCAGCTCTAAATTTGTAGTGGTCAAAAGTCAAATCCACGCGGGCGGACGCGGCAAGGGCAAAATCAAAGGCTCGGAGCAGCGCGGCGTACAAGTGGCCAAGTCGCCCGACCAAGTGCGCGAAATCGCCACCAACCTACTCGGGCATATTTTGGTGACACACCAAACGGGTGCCGAAGGCAAGAAAGTGAACAAGATATTTTTGGCCGAAGACGCCTACTACCCAGGAGCTTCCGAACCCAAAGAATACTACATGGCTATCTTGCTCGACCGCGCCAAGGGCTGTCCAGTCATCATGGCAAGTACCGAAGGCGGGATGGACATTGAAGAAGTGGCCGAAAATCATCCCGAAAAAATTATCAAAGAATGGATTGACCCGCGCGTAGGGCTACAAGGCTTTCAAGCCCGCAAAATCGCCTTTGCTTTTGGGCTTTCGGGCAATGCCTTCAAAGAAATGGTCAAATTCGTGACGGCCCTTTACAGTGCTTATTGGGAATCAGACGCAGCGATGTTTGAAATCAACCCCGTGCTGAAAACATCTGACGATAAAATCATCGCGGTAGATGCCAAAGTGAATTTGGACGAAAACGCCCTCATTCGTCACGCCGACCTCGCCGATATGCGCGACACCAACGAAGAAGACCCCCTCGAAGTGGAAGCTGGCGAAAGCAACCTCAACTACGTCAAACTCGACGGCAACGTGGGCTGTATGGTCAATGGTGCAGGTTTGGCCATGGCAACGATGGATTTAATCAAACTCTCAGGCGGTGAGCCAGCCAACTTCTTGGACGTGGGCGGTGGTGCCAACGCCAAAACCGTAGAGGCGGGTTTTCGTATTATCTTAAAAGACCCCAACGTAAAGGCCATTTTGATTAATATTTTTGGGGGTATCGTGCGCTGTGACCGCGTGGCAGCAGGCGTAGTAGAAGCCTATAAAGCCATTGGCGATATTCCAGTGCCTATCATCGTGCGCTTGCAAGGCACCAACGCCACCGAGGGCGCGCGTATCATCAATGAGTCTGGCTTGAAGGTAGCATCGGCTATCGAATTCAAAGAGGCCGCTGCCAAAGTGCAAGAAGTATTGGCTTCTTTGGGCGTGTAGAGCGTAAGTATAAGAGCTACAAATAACGTCTTGATAAAACACCAGGACAAGCCTACAAATCAAAAACCCCGTGGAGTCTATCAAACTTCACGGGGTTTTTGATTTGAGCGGGAAACGGGTCTCGAACCCGCGGCCTGCAGCTTGGGAAGCTGCCGCTCTACCAACTGAGCTACTCCCGCTTTTGTGATGGCAAATGTAAACAAATTCGTATCTTTACGCAACCCTCGCTCAAAATCACCCGTATCATTCATCAATGCTATTTTCTCGTGCGTTGAAAACTTTACCAGAAATCCTCGAAGGCTGCTTGCGTAAAGACCGCAAGTGCCAAGAATTGCTCTACAAGCAGTTTTATGGGTATGCTATGGGGGTTTGTATGAGATATGTACCTAACCGAGAAGAAACAGTGGAGGTGGTCAATGACGGTTTTTTAAAGGTGTTCCAAAAAGTAGAACTCTACGACACTGAAAAGCCATTCAAGTTGTGGCT
>JALOLW010000001.1 GCA_025455795.1 Spirosomataceae bacterium | reverse complement strand
TTTCTGTGTCCGTATAGCCTTCACGCATGTATGTCAAGCTTGTCCCCTGATTGATAATTGAATAAATTCCGCCAATTGTAACGATAATTAGTGTTGTAAAGCAAATCAAAAAAGCAATTTTCCATTTATTCATTTCTCATTCGGGGATAATGGTTCCTCTTTTTGCATTTCTTTCTTGTAATTCCTGAATGGCTTTTTGGTATTGTTCTGTTTTCCGAAACTCTTCCAGTTCTTTGTCCACTTTCGCACGTTCTTCTTTCCAACGCTTCAGAAAATTGGCCTGCCGTTCTTGGGGTGTTATCTTTTTTTCTATCGTTTCCATCTCCGTAATTGTTTTGTTTTTGACAAAAATACAAAAAACTCAATCACAAAGCTACAGCCCCGTCGCTACGGTGGCAGTGCCGCGCTCGGCGATGAGGTTTTCGCGAACACGGAGGCTTCTGAACAATGCCAACGGATGCAACGCTCCGCCCGCCCGCAAGCGGGCTTCGGCCACGAGAGCGCGGACATCGGTCCGAAACGCTCCCTGCAAAATCTCTTGTGCTGTCACCACATCGTTGTTTTGACGGGCAGTTTCGAGCGCGTGGGTGTCCACCAGCAACGCTTGCGCGTAGCTGTTCATAATGGCCTCTACCGATTGTATCAAGTCTTCGAGGGGGTCTTTGACATTGTGCGACGCATCAATCATCCAACCGAAAGCCGACGCCCCCAAACCTCCGAAAGGAGCTTCAGGTTCCCCTTTTCGAGGAGCTTGGGGGGCCACTAATTCGTTGAAAATCAAGAACAACTGATAAGGATTGATACTACCGCAGGTGAGGTCGTCGTCGCCGTATTTGGAATCGTTGAAGTGAAAACCGCCCAACTTTCCTTCCATCAACAACAACGCCACGATTTGTTCGATGTTGGCATTGGGCAAATGGTGGCCCAAATCTACCAACGTATAGGCTTTGTCGCCGAGTTTTTGGGCATAAAGCAGTGATTGACCCCAGTCGCCCACGGTCATCGAGTAGAAGTTGGGTTCAAAGGCTTTGTACTCCACAAACATCTTCCAATCGTCGGGCAGGGCGGCGTAGATTTCTTGGAGGCTTTCGAGGGTATTTTGAAATGCCGTGCGGAAGTTCAGCTGCCCTGGAAAACACGAACCATCTGACAACCAGACCGTCAGCGACTCTGAACCCAGCTCAATACCATGCCTAACCACCTCAATGTTATGCTCAATGGCCTGCTTCCGTATGGCCTTATTGACGTTTTGGAGTGACCCAAACTTGTAACTGTGTTGTTGGTCTTTTTGGTCTTGGAAGGTATTGGAATTGACCGCGTCAAATTTCAGTCCATGCTGGGCGGCAAGGGCTTTGATAGCACGGGCGTCTTGCGGAATATCCCACGGAATATGCAGCGAAATGGCCCCAGAAGCGCGGTTGAGGGCGTGCAGTAGCCCCACATCTTCGATTTTTTCTTCCAATGTACGCGGTTCACCTCCGCCCGAAAATCGCCCAAAGCGCGTGCCTCCCGTACCCAATGCCCACGAAGGTATAGCAATTTGAAACTCCGTCAGGCTTTGGATAATTCGCTCCGTATCAGCGATTTCTGATTGGAGAAAATTCAATTTGGCTTCGTGTTTTTTCAACAAAGCATCGTTGTGCTGGGCTATTTTATAGGATTCGAGGTTCATTGTCTTGTGTGTTTGTTTCTACTTTTCGGTCGGAGACCTTTGACACCTGCGCGGAGTCATAGACTCCTTGCAACATCAACGAACAAAAGCCATTGCTACACCGCCATCCACGTTAAGTACGTTGCCTGTGGACTTGCTCAGGAGTCCTCCCGTAAAGGCAAAACAGGCATTGGCGATGTCTTCGGGTAAGATGATTTCGTTGAGCAAGGTACGTTTGGCGTAGTAGTTGGGCAGTTCTTCTACCGTCACGCCGTAGGCTTTGGCGCGGCCTTCCGCCCAGCCACTTTGCCAAATTTTAGAATCGGCAATGACGGCATCAGGATTGACGGTATTGACACGAATTTTGTCGGGGCCAAGTTCTGCGGCGTTCAGGCGGCTGAGGTGAAGTTGGGCGGCTTTGGCCGAGCCATAGCCCGCGTTGTTGGGACCCGACACGAGGGCATTTTTGCTCACAATGTTGATAATATCGCCACCAAAACCTTGTTTTTTCATCGTATTGACCCCCGCCTGCGTGACCAAAAATTGACCTTTGACCAAAATATCGTACAACAAATCCCAATCTTTTTCAGTATGGTCGGCGATGGTCTTAGAAATCGAAATGCCAGCGCAATTGACTATAATATCCACCCCTCCAAACGCTCTTGCGGCGGCATCAAAGGCATTTTGGATACTTTCTGCGCTGGTCACGTCCAATACTGCGGCGGCAGAGGTATCTCTGCCAAATTTTTTCAGAAACTCCGCTTTGGCCCCTTCCAATCGCTCGGCGTCGTTGTCATTGAGCAATACACACGCCCCTTCTTCGGCAAATTTTTTGGCAATCGCCTTGCCTATACCGCCTGCACTGCCTGTGATGAGTGCAACGCGCCCCGAAAGAGCTTTGGGTTTGGGCAAACGCTGGAGTTTGGCTTCTTCGAGCAGCCAATATTCGATGTTGAAGGCTTCTTGATGCGGCAAAGAGGTATATTCAGACACCGCTTCGGCCCCTTTCATCACATTGACTGCATTGATGTAATATTCGGAAGCCAAGCGCGCCATGGTTTTATCTTTGGCAAACGTAAACATCCCAATCGTTGGCACTAAAATCACCACAGGGTTGGGGTCGCGCATGGCGGGTGAGTTGGGGTGCTTACAGGCTTCGTAGTACGCACGATACCCCTGACGATACGCTTCAAAAACAACATCAAGGTACGCACTATCTTCTATTTTGGTGGGGTCGAGTACAAGCGGGGCGATTTTGGTGCGCAAAAAATGGTCGGGGCAAGAAGTACCCATCGGTGCGAGTTTGTCCAAATCATTAGAATTGATAAACTCCATTAAACGAGTATCATCCGTAAAATGCCCTATCATCTGACGCTGCGAAGAACAATAACCACGCAATACAGGGGCTAACTGCGCTACTTTCTTTTGTTGCACATCAGCAGGAAGGCTTTCTACTTTTGGGCCGCCGAATATAGCCCGTTTATTACCATAATTTTCTTCTAAGTACAATGCACATTTCTCAATTACTTCGAGCGTATTGATGTAACTTTCGTAGGAAGTATCGCCCCACGTAAACAGTCCGTGCGAACCCAACATGATGCCTTTAAGTGTGATGCCCTTGGCAGCGGCTTCTTCGAGGCACTCGCGGAGTTTTAGCCCTAAATCAAAGCCAGGCCGCTGCCAACCTACCCATCCGATTTCGCCGTTGAAGAGTTCTTCGGTGATGCGTTGACCGTCTTTGGCGGCTGCGATGGCAATGGCCGCGTCGGGGTGCAAGTGGTCTATGTGTTTGAAAGGCAAAAAAGCGTGCAAAGGCGTATCTATTGAGGGGGCTTTGGAGGCCAAATCAAAAATACAGTGGTTGAATAGCTCTACCATTTCATCTTCAAACTCCAAACCGCGATACACATTTTCGAGATTGAGCAGGCGTTCCATGTACAAGGCCGCGCAGCCCGATTTGGTCAATGTACCAATGTCTCCGCCAGAGCCTTTGATCCACATCACTTCTACATCTTTGCCAGTGAGAGGGTCTTTGTCGGTGATTTTGACGGAAGTATTACCGCCGCCATAGTTGGTGAGGCGGAGGTCGGCTCCAAGTAAATTTGAGCGATAGATAAACAAATCCACCTCATTCGTAATTTGGGCGGCTTTGGTTTCATCCCACAGATAAGACACGTGCTGGAATGTCTGGGTAGCGGTCATGGTGATTGGGGAGTTTGGTTTTAAGGTATTGTTTTTTGCAAAAATAAGAAGTCTATTGATTAAAACTTTCCTATACTATCCTAATGCGTTTTTTTGTTGAAGCAGGCTTATTTATCTCCTACTCTTGGGGCTTCCCACTACAACTCTTTTCGATACTCGCGCGGCGTTTTGCCGATGATACTTTTGAAGGTTTTGGTAAAATGAGATAGGTTATTAAAGCCATTTTCGTAGCACGCATCCGACACGCTTTGGCCTTGATTGAGGGTTTTGCAGGCTTGGTTGATGCGGTATTCGTTCACAAAGTCGGTAAAAGTCATTCGCATCATTTTTTTGAAATAGCGACAAAAAGACGGAACGGTCAAATTGACCAAATCGGCTACCTTTTGCAGGTCTATTTCTTGTTGATAATGCTGCTCTACGTGGGTGTATATCTTGCGAATCCGTGCCTCCTCTCGGTGCGCTGACTCATACGCCGAGCCGTTGATTTTGAGTACCGTAAACTCGGCGGTGATAGCCAGTTTTTGTAAAATGCGAAGCAATAACAATAGGCGTTCAAAACCCTGTAAAGTAGGTAGTCGGAGCATCAAAGCCGCCACCTCCTTGCGGATTTTGCCGTGGAAACTCACCCCCTGCTTAGACCGCTCGAACAAAGCCTTAATTTCCTGAAATTCTGGACTTTGCAAAAACACTTCACCCAAAAAATCTTCTTTCAACTGCGCCACAATCTCCTCGTGTTCGGTGTCGGCACCGTACCCAAAATTAAGGTGTGGGATGTTGGGGCCAATAAACATCAATTCTCCTTCTTCAAAATGAGAGATATGCTGCCCTATATGCCGCTTACCCGTGCCTTTGTGAATATAAACTATTTCATACTCAGGATGTTGATGCCAAAAAAAACGGTCTTCGTTGGAACGCCAACGCAATACCCTAAACGAACTACCTCGGTCGGGAAGGATTTTTTCGTACTCCGTTTTCATCTTTAATTGTCTAATTTACAATTACAAAAATGACAAAAATGTTAATACAGAACAAATATTTGTAAAAAAGGAGTCACTTTTTGTGGCAAAGTTTATGTTGTTTTGCACATCAAAATACGAGTACAGTTCGACTTTTTCCACAATTAACCTACGATAAAACCAAAAGGCGGCCAAAGTGTCGTCTTTTTTATTTTACAAAAATTTGGTTTTTCATCAACTACTGTCGTATATTTGTAAGCGTTCATTCTTTATTCCTCAATTCCTGTCTCAATCTGCTGATTTTCAACGAATATGAAGGTATCTACCCAAGACCCTTTTGTGATTGTGTATTCATTGTTTCAACATGAATACCTCGGTTACTTGGTAGGTTCGTATGTGGTGCAACTCAGTCCCAAGGGAGAGTTGTCACTGCTCAACCAAATTATTTCTTCTCAAAACATCAAGGAATTTTCGGCGGTTGCCCAACCCGTTGATTTTGAACTCATCAAGTCCGTTGAAGCAATTCAGCAGGATGCTATTTTGAAAAAATTCAATCCCAAAAAACTCTCTGCCCTTGACTTTTTTACGCGCGTCTATGACCCCCAAAAAGGCGACAAAGTAATGCAGGAAGCCATCAATGGGTATTTGGAAAATCACAAAGCGCATATTTTGGAGAAGTTGGCGGGCAAACGTATATTTATCATGGGCAACAACAACGACCCCACTTGGAAGGCCGTACAGTGGATGCCCGACAAAGCCAAAGTGTATTTTAATTTTGTGCGAAACGAAGAAAATACGCATTATTTCCCGATTGTAAAATACGGTGGCGAGCGACTCAACCTGCGCCAACCTCATACTTTTGTCCTCTGCGACGACCCCGCCTGGCTTTTGATTGACGCCCAACTGTATCATTTTGACAAGCACGTCGAGGGCAAAAAATTAAAACCCTTTCTTGGTAAAAATCACATCGTCATCTCTCGCAACGTCGAAGATCAGTATTTTCAGCGTTTTGTGGCGCCGCTTGTGGCTTCTTACGATGTGTTTGCCAAAGGTTTTGAGATAGTCTATGAAAGTGCCGAGCCCAAGCCCCTTTTGCAGTTTTCGGAAGTCACTTCTACGCCTCCTACCCCGACTCTTTTTCAGGCCAATGTGCCCCTGGCTGATGATGATTCAAACGACAGCAGCCTCGTTTTTGATTTAGGCTTTCAGTACGGACGCTTCTCTTTCCGCTTCGACAATTTTGCGTCGTATTCCAACGTAAGCGTTGAGAAACAAGGAGATAGCTACGTTTTTTATAAAGTAAGACGCGCGATGTCGTTTGAAAAATCAAAACTTCATACGCTCAAAGAAATGGGACTCGATGTGCGCCACGGACGCTGCGTACTGCCCAAAAATAAAGCCCTCTCGTGGCTTCATCAGCACCACGAGCAGTTGAAGCAGTTGGGGTTTGCGGTCTCCCAAAACCAAGAAGATACGCGGCGTTATTTCTTAGGATACGCTTCTATTGATATTTCATTCCACGAAAACAGAGATTGGTTTGATATTCACGCCAAGGTGATTTTTGGAGAATATGAAATCCCCTTTGTCAAACTCAAAAGCCTCATTTTGAATCGAAAAAGGGAATTTACGCTGCCCAACGGCGAAATCGCGGTGATTCCCGAAGTGTGGTTTACCAAATACTCCGAGCTGTTTGCCTTTGCCGAGAACGACCCTGAACACCAGCATCCGTTCCTCAAAAAGCACCATCTGGCACTCGTCCACGACCTGACCGAAGAAAGTCTCGCCGTGACGGTCATGAATCGCAAATTGGATACGCTGCTCAATTTCTCGGAGATTGACTCTTATCCAATGCCCAAAGGTTTTTCGGGTGTCCTGCGTCCCTATCAAAAGGCTGGATATGATTGGATTAACTTCCTGAACCACTATCATTTTGGGGGCTGTCTGGCCGACGACATGGGCCTCGGCAAAACTGTGACGACCTTGGCCATGCTCCAATTTCAGAAAGAACAAGGTGTGCGCGAACCTACGCTGTTGGTCATGCCAACCTCGCTATTGTACAACTGGCAACTGGAAGCGCAACGATTCACGCCGCACTTGCGCGTACTGGTCTATACGGGTACGTACCGCAACAAAGACACCGCCCAATTTGACCAGTACGACCTTATTTTGACTTCATACGGCTTGGTTAGACTCGACGTGGATTTACTCAAAAACTATCGCTTCAACTACATTATTTTGGACGAAGCACAGGCCATCAAAAACCCCACGTCCAACACCACCAAAGCCGTAGGACAACTCAACGCCCGTCATCGGCTGATTTTGACGGGTACGCCCCTCGAAAACACCACCCTTGATTTGTGGTCGCAGATGACCTTTGTCAATCCTGGCCTGCTAGGCAATCAGAGTTTTTTTAAGTCACAGTTTCAAGTACCTATCGAAAAACACAACGACGAAACCAAAATCCAAAAACTCTACGCGCTCATCAAACCGTTTTTGCTACGAAGGCATAAGTCACAAGTAGCCAACGACTTACCTCCCAAAGTAGAAAGTATGCACTACTGCGCCATGACGGAGGAGCAAGAAAAACAATACGAAGAGGCCAAGTCGTATTACCGCAACTACCTCTTGGAGCATATCGAAAAAGAAGGCGTGGCTAAGTCGCAGATTGTGGTGCTGCAAGGTTTGACCAAACTGCGCCAATTGGCCAATCACCCCAGTCTCCTCGACAATACCTACGAGGGTGACTCTGGCAAGCTGGAAGAGGTATTTTCTAAGTTGGAGACAATTCTCGCTGGCGACCACAAAGTGCTGATATTTAGCCAATTCATCAAACATCTTGGGCTTGTCAAGGCGCATTTGGAAGCGCAAAAAATTCCCTATACTTACTTGGACGGGGCTACCCAAAACCGCCAAGAAAAAGTGCGCGCTTTTCAGGAAAATTCGGAGGTGAAAGTATTTTTGATTTCGCTCAAGGCTGGCGGCTTGGGCTTAAACCTCACCGCTGCCGACTACGTGTTTATTTTGGACCCGTGGTGGAACCCTGCCATCGAAGCCCAAGCCATAGACCGCGCCCACCGAATCGGGCAGCAAAAAACGGTCTTCTCTTACAAGTTTATTACGCAAAACACCGTCGAAGAAAAAATATTAGCCCTTCAACGCTCCAAACAGCGTCTTTTTGACGAACTCATCACGACCGAAGAGAGTTTTGTCAAATCGCTATCCAAAGAAGACATTATGGCACTACTGTCCTAAATGATTATTTCAACTTTCTTCTAAGTTCTCCATTCGTCAAGCAGCTATTTTGACACGTTTTGTGTTTCGACAAAAGAAATAAAATAAGAATTTTGTTTTACCATATTCGCTATTTGCAAAATTTTATACACGTTTTTTGTCAAACACAAGGCGCGAATCGAAATATAAAATTGCACCAATCCACTCATTCTATTTTTTCTGCACTTCGTCCGCCCAATCCATCACTTCATCCGATTTTGTTTTCGCAGCAGCGAGAAAGGTGGCAACTTTGCATCATCAATCAGGACAAAAAACAAATCGAAACATAAACAGCCAACATAAAAAATCAAACAACACAATGAAAACCTTGTTCACCACCGCCGCTTTGAGTTTCTTTACTTTAATCAACGTAGCCGAAGCGCAAAATGAAAAACAAACCTTGGAAGCCCGCTTGATGGAATCGTTTCCGACTACCGACAACCACGTAGAAACCCCACGTTTTTGGGTCAATATTGAAAAACTTTGGGCTTCACTGCCTACTTTTGACGAAAACGTAGAAGTACCTACTCAAAACGTAAACATCGCCCAGTTGATGGCGTCGCTTCCTACGATGGACTATCACGTTGAGGTTCCTGTTTTGAAAGTAGAAACTCCCACTCCATATCAAACAACCGCCACTCGGGTGAGCGAAGACTAAGCAGTATTGAGTAAGTTCGTATTAGGTATTGAGATAACGTATTGATATTCAGAGAACTGACGAACTCAGCACTTAACTTCCAAAAATCAAAAAAATAGGGCTTTGCAGCCCTATTTTTGTTGGTATCTTCTATTAAATCGTTGTACCTCCATCTACGGTATAAACCCCGCCCGTGCAGTAGCCCGACGCATCGGAGGCCAAATAAAGCACCAATGAAGCCACTTCTTCGACGGTACCCATGCGGGCTATTGGGAGGCGTTTGGTGAAATGATTCAATATCTTCTCATCCTGCCAAAGGGCTTGGCTAAATTTGGTTTTGATAAGCCCTGGTGCTACGGCATTGACTCGGATGCCGTCTGAACCCCATTCTTTGGCAAAAACTTTGGTGAGCATATTCATCGCGGCTTTGCTGACGCTGTAAATCCCCAAGCCGGGGTCGGGGGTGTCGCCCGCAATACTGCTGATGTTGATAATGCTACCACCGCCGCGCTGTTTCATCAACGGATGAACCATTTTGCAAATTTGAAACGGCGATTTTACGTTGATGTCCATGATTTTGTCAAAAGCCGAATCGGGACAGTCCACCGTGGGGCCAAAGTAGGGGTTGGCGGCGGCGTTATTGACCAAAATATCTATACCACCATAGATTTCGACTGTTTTTTGGATGAGGTTTTGGGTTTGGGCCTCGTCGCCCATGCGTGCCTCTATGGCGGTGATTTCTCCGCCTTCTTGGCGAATTTCGGCGGCCAGTTCGTCCAAATCGGCTTGTTTGCGACTGCTGATGACTACTTTGGCTCCCATTTGGGCAAAATAACGGGCAATCTGCTCGCCAATACCTTTGCTGGCCCCCGTAATAATCGCTACTTTCCCTTGAAGGCTAAAAATTTGATTTGCTGACATGAAGGTTGGTTTTTAGAAGTAAAAAAATTTCAGGCAAAAGTAATGCTTCTGCCACAGTTTTGAACAAAATCATCTCGGAATGGTTATAAAAGCACATTCAAATACAGCAATAATGAAAACTTTATCCCTCTTTTTCACGCTATTTTTGGCCAGTTTGGCCGCTATTGCCCAAAACGAAAAACTCTATCGGACAGACCATTACAAAGATTTTGGTGACTACGAAGAGGTGGTCACTTTTCACGACAAACAAAAACGGTTTGCGACGGTCAAAATCTATGACAAAGAGCAAGTGCTACGCGCCGAAAGCCACTACCGCGACGCCCAACGCCACGGTCAGGAGCGTGTTTTTTATACCGACGGAAGTTTGTATTGGAAAGGTGACTACAAGGATGGCCTCCCAAGCGGGGTATTTGTGGCGTATTATCCTGACGGTACGCTCAAACGCAAAGAAAGATACCGCCACGGCACGCTCAAAGAGGGCTTTTGTTATGATTCTCTCGGCCACTCCATTACCCATTTTCCGTTTCGTACCCAGCCGTCGTTTCCTAATGGCAAATACGCACTCCAAAAATTCATAAGGAGTAAATGGCCAGCCCACCTCAAAGAGGCTTACAATCAAACGACTTTTTTGGAGGCCGACTTGATTGTGGGGGCTGATAGCGTAGCGCGGGTATCGTTTTTGAAAGTGGACGACTATGAGCAACGAAAAGCCCTTGCGGCCATCATCAAAGCCATGCCAAAGTGGGTTCCCGGCACTTTTGATGGACAGAAATATGATACCAACTACCACTTATCGCTGGTAGTAAGGGCCGAAGGAATTTATCTGAGTGAATTGTTCAACTCTCAGAACACGCTCCGTATTCCCGAGGAACGACAGCGCATCTCTCGCCCTCTCTCTCAAAACTGATTTTTCAGGAAGTCATCAAGCCCCCGTCAAGGACAAGTGTGTGGCCTGTCATAAACGACGACGACGCAGAGGCCGCATAAACAATGGCCTCGGCGATTTCTTCGGGCTGCCCAAAACGTTTCATCGGAATCGCGTTTTGGAGAGCGTCCAAATAGTTGGTATCATCGTGGAGCATGGCACTTTCGAGCATCGGAGTCATCGTAAACGCTGGACAGATGGCATTGATGCGGATGCCGTGTTTGGCGTATTCAAGCGCCGCCGTCCGGGTAATCCCCACCACGGCGTGTTTGCTGGCGGCATAACCTACGTGGCTCGCAAATCCCCCCAGTCCTGCCACCGAGGCGAGATTGACGATACTGCCGCTTTTTTTGGTGAGAAAATGCGGCAATACTTCTTGCATACAGTTGAAAAGACCCACCACATTGACCTCCATTACTTTGCGAAACTCATCGAGTGGATAACGCTCCGTGCGCGCTCGCGGGCCGATGATGCCCGCACTATTGACGAGAACATCTATACCGCCAAATTTTTGGAGGCAATCTTTGACCATTCGCTCTACGTCTTCGGCGTCGGTCACGTCTATCCGCGCAAAAGCCGCTTCTGCGCCCATTTTCTCCAACTCCTCCACCAGTTCATCGCCCGCTTTTTCGGACAAATCGGCAATAAAAAGTTTGGCTCCTTCCTTGGCAAAACGAAAAGCGGCGGCCTTGCCAATGCCCGAGCAGCCCCCCGTGATAATCACTACTTGATTCTGAAACATAAAAGATTTGAAGAAATTTTGATGGAACAATGTATATTCTTTGCCATTGTGGCACGCATTTTGGTTATTTTTTCGTTGTAAACCAAATTGTACGCCATTTACTTTTTCTATGACGCATATTTCCTCCCACAAAAGCGACAGCGACCTACCGCCCTTTATCAAAAGCTGGCCTCAGATGTACGGTATCGTTATCGGCACTCTGCTTATTCAGATGCTTCTGTTTTATTGGATGATGCGTTATTTTGAATAACCACAACCCTTAATCCTCCCCTCTCCAATGAGTCTTATTGATTGGCTTGTGCTTGTTGGCACGCTTAGTTTTATTATTCTATACGGTATTTACAAAAGCCGTGGAAAGCAAAACATCGAAGACTATTTAATTGCAGGTCAGTCACTTCCGTGGTATCACGTGTGCTTGTCGGTGATGGCCACGCAGGCCAGTGCTATCACGTTTTTATCCGCCCCCGGACAAGGTTTTTCTGACGGAATGCGATTTGTGCAGTTTTATTTTGGCCTTCCTCTCGCTATGGTGGTACTGAGTATTACTTTCATTCCGATATTTCACCGTCTCAAAGTTTTTACGGCCTACGAATACCTCGAAAACCGATTCGATGGACGGGTGAGAATGTTTACCGTGTCCTTGTTTCTGCTATCGCGGGGACTCTCTACGGGACTTTCGATTTATGCACCATCCATCATTTTGGCCACAATTCTGGGCTGGGACATTACCTGGACCAACATCCTCATGGGCGCAGTGGTGTTGATTTATACGGTCACGGGTGGCACCAAGGCCATCTCTTACACGCACGTACAACAAATGCTCATCGTTACGATAGCGATGTTTATAGCAGGCTACATGGTGGTTCATTTGCTTCCCGCCGACGTAGGTTTTGTGGATGCGCTCAAAGTAGCGGGCAAAGCGGGCCGTATCAATCTGATTGAGTTGGAATTTGACCCCAACAGTCGTTATAACATCTGGTCAGGGCTGATTGGTGGTTTCTTTTTGCAGCTATCGTACTTTGGCACTGACCAGTCGCAGGTGGGTCGTTATCTTACGGGGCAATCGGTAGGACAGAGCCGATTGGGTTTGGTAATGAACGGGCTACTCAAAATCCCGATGCAGTTTTTGATTTTGCTCGTGGGGGTGTTAGTGTTTGTGTATTATCAGTACAATGCTTCGCCTATTTTTTTCAACACCGTCGAAACCCAAAAACTTCAAAGTAGCCAGTATGCAGGTGATTATCAAAAACTTGAATCTGAATACAACGTCCTTTCTGCTCAAAAAAAACAAACTGTACTCAGCTTAAAATCAGCACTTGACCGAGCCGATGAAACAGCAATAGCCACGCAACAGCAAGCACTCCTCGCCAACGAAACCAAGGCCAAAGAAATCCGCTCGGCTACGGCAGACCTTATCAAAAAAAACAACCCAACTGCCGACACCAGCGATGTCAATTACGTCTTTTTGCGGTTTGTGTTGGACCATTTGCCCGTGGGGTTGATTGGCTTGTTGATTGCGGTCATTTTCAGTGCCTCTATGGGATCTATTGCGGCAGCGTACAGTTCGTTGGCTTCCACGAGTATTATTGACATTTACAAACGCACCATAAAACCCGACGCCCCCGAAAGTCACTATCTGACGGCGTCGCGCGTGGCTACGGTACTTTGGGGCTTGTTTTGTATTTTCATTGCCCAGTACGCCAGCAAATTGGGCAGTATGATTGAGGCCGTCAATATCCTCGGTTCGTTGTTTTACGGCGTTATTTTAGGCGTTTTTTTGGTGGCATTTTATTTCAAAACCGTGCAAGCACAGGCCACGTTTTGGGGGGCTATCTTGGCCGAAATCGGCGTCATCGCGTGTTGGTGGTTTGACCTCACGGCGTTTTTGTGGCTCAATGTCATCGGCTGCCTTCTTGTGATTGGTTTTGCGTGGATTTTGCAACAATTTTCTCGCCCCCAAACAGCATAAAAAAAAGCCGCTTGAAGCGGCTTTTTTTTAGTATCGAAAAAATAATTTCCTATTTACTGCCTATTGCAAACTACTTATACTCCGTCTCCACACCTGCGAAAATACGTCCGCAGTGTTCACAAACGATGATTTTCTTTTTCTCCCGAATATCGGCCTGACGCTGCGGAGGTACGATATTGAAGCAACCACCACAAGCGGCACGTTTTACCATCACAACGGCCAAGCCATTACCTGAATTATCACGGATTTTGGTGTAGGACTTGTACAACCGATCTTCAATTTTGACGGCTTGCGCTTCGCGCTGTTCCACAAGTTTCTTTTCTTCCTCGTGGCTTTCGCTTACTATCACGTCAAGCTCTTGCTTTTTGGCTTTCAGGTCTTCGCGGCGCTCTTTCAAAAGGGCATCGGTCGCTCCGATTTCTTCTTTTTTGGCTTTGATTTTTACTTCGGCCTCTTTGATGCGCTTTTCTGCGAGTTCGATTTCCAACGTTTGAAGCTCCATTTCTTTCGTAATGGCCTCGTATTCACGATTGTTACGAACGTTCATTTGCTGCTCTTTGTAGCGCGCTATCAGTTTCTCGGCATCTTTTTTGATGGATTTTTGAACATTGACTTCATCATCCAGCGTACCGATTTCGGCGTTGAATTTACCGATGCGTGTTTCAAACCCTGCGATGTCGTCCTCCAAATCTCTCACTTCTTCGGGCAAATCTCCGCGAACTTTGATGATACTATCCAACTGAGAGTCAGTTTCTTGCAACTTGAGAAGTAAGTCTAATTTTTGTGCGACCGTTAGTTCCATTCAGAATGTGTTATTTACAGATTTTAAGATACAAATCAAATATAGTAAGAAACAGGATTGGTGTTTGTTTCTGACAAAATTGGCGCAAAATTAACAAATTTTCTTGATATATACTGTTGTAATAATTCTTTTGTGAAAACTTCGCTTTCGTAGTGCCCAATATCACAAATGATGATGCGTCCGTCGGCGTCAAAGTACTCGTGGTATTTGTAGTCGGCGGTCACAAACACATCAGCCCCCGAGCGTATAGCATCTGCCAACAGAAATCCACCCGCACCACCACAAACGGCCACTTTTTGCACTCTCTCTTTCACCAACGCAGTGTGTTTAATGACGTTGAGATTCATCGCCTGTTTGAGCATTGCCAAAAACTCAGCCGCCAATAGCGGAGTCTCCAAATCGCCTATTGCTCCCGCCCCAACTTCCTGATACTGATTTTGAAGTGCCGATACATAGTAGGCCACTTCTTCGTAAGGGTGAGCGTTTTTGAGGGCATTGAGTACCTTCGTCTGCAAATACGCGGGAAAAATCACTTCAAAACGTTGTTCACGCACGGTTTCGATGGCATTGGCAGACCCGATGTACGGATTGGCTTTGTCGTTAGGTCGGAAAGTACCGTCGCCTTCGACGCTAAAACTGCAGCGGTCGTAGTTGCCTATTTGCCCCGCCCCTGCGTCGTGGAGTGCCTCCAACACTTTGGGCGCATCAGCCACGGGCGCAAAACTGACCAATTTGAGCAAGATATCTGACTTCGGGGCCAATATTTTCACCCTTTGCAGCCCCAATCGCTCGGCGATTTTATCATTAACCCCGCCCGTCACATTGTCGAGGTTGGTGTGAATAGCATAAATCGTCACATCGTTTTTGATGGCCTTGATAACCGTCCGCTCTACGTAATTGCGTCCGTTGAGTTTTTTGAGTCCTTTGAACACAATGGGATGGTGCGCCACGATGAGATTGCAGTTTTTGGCAACCGCCTCTTCCACTACCGCCTCGGTTACGTCAAGACTGATGAGGATGTTCGTGACCGTTTGCTGGGCATCTCCCACAATCAACCCCGCGTTGTCGTAGCTCTCTTGGTAAGTCAAGGGGGCCAATTGCTCTAAAAAATGTGTTATGTCTTGTATAGTCGTCATTTTAAATCCCTCTAAATCAATCACCTGAATACGTTCTGAAAAATAAAAGCAATTATTTTGAGGTAAAGGTATTGCGGCAAAAGCAAAAAACACTACTTTTGCACCACTTTTCGCCAAAACAAAAGGAAAAAAGTGTTCTGGTTCGGTAGTTCAGTTGGTTAGAATACCTGCCTGTCACGCAGGGGGTCGCGGGTTCGAGCCCCGTCCGGACCGCCAACATTCTCTTAGTTGTCAAAAAGCCTTCTCACGAAGGCTTTTTTTGTTTCTATACTTCATCTTAGTGCTGCCACCGTTTTGCCGAAAGCGCGAAGCCCTTTGTACAGTAAGAATACCGAAATACTACAACCAAATACCATCGTAATGGCCAAAGAAAGATGAACTTTTGATTCGTCGTGGAAAAAGCGGTCATTGAGCAAGCCTACCATCGAAGGGCCACCAGTAAGCCCAATAAGATTGACGACAAATAAAAACAAGGCCGAAAAAGTAGCCCGCATCGAAGCGGGTATCATTTCTTGCACCGCCGCTGTGGCCGAGCCGTAAGGCATCGAAGAAAAAAAGCAGGCCAATGACAATAGCACCAAAAATAAAGATAAGGGCGCAACATCCAGCGAAAATATCAACAACATCACCAACGCCAATCCCAACGCCACCGACATCCCAATAAACCCTACCCGCATCTTGGCATCGGTGTGGCCTTTCTTAGTGAGTACATCGCCATAACGCCCCCCGACAATCACCCCGGACGTAGAAAAAATTGTAACAATAGCCCCCAAAGTCAAGCCTGCCTGTGAAGCGGTGAGGCCATAATGCCTTTCGAGCAGCGTGGGTGTCCAAGACGTGACACTGTAAGAACCAAACGCCATAAACGCAATGCCCACAAAAAGGCACAAAATAGCAGTGCGATGGGCGTTGAAATACGCAATTATCTCTGCAATAGGCACTGACTTTGTTACAACATTCTGACGTTCAGGCTCTTTTACTGTCAAAACAATCAACAGTACAATCAGCAACCCTGGCAGTCCAACGATGAAAAAGACGGTTTGCCACGGAAAAATCTCCCCAAAAAATGGCACAGACCACGTACCTTCTACTTTGAGAAGCTGCAAAATCACCGCCACCAACAATATCGAAAGTCCAGAACCAAGATACACGCCGATGTTGTAAATACCGAGCGCAGTACCCAGTTTTTGGCGCGGAAACATATCAGTAATGAGCGAATAAGCTGCTGGTGATAGGGCCGCTTCGCCTATGCCCACGCCAATACGTGCCAAAAAGAGTTGGTTGTACGTGTGTGTCACTCCACAAAGAGCGGTCATTAGGCTCCATATTATGATACCCCATACGATGATGCGCTTGCGGTTTTGGCGGTCGGCCATGCGGCCAATCGGAATGCCCAAAAACGTGTAAAACAACGCAAAACTCAACCCTACCAATAACCCATATTGCGTATCCGTAATTTGGAAGTCGCGTTTGAGGGGCTTGACCAAAAGCGTAAGCACCTGACGGTCAATGAAAGAGGAGATGTATGCCAACATAAGCACCGCTACTACGTACCACGCATAGCGCAAAGAGGCGGGTTTTTCCATGATGTTTTGAAAGGTTGAAGGGTTTGAACAAATGTATCATTTTTCTAAGCATTTTTTGTACTACCCCTGCAATTTGTTTACTTGCGGTTCAATCCAACAACATTATGCTTGAAATCATAGGCTACGGAGGCGCATTGCTTGTGGGGGTTTCGCTCGGACTGATGGGCGGCGGCGGCTCTATTCTCACCGTCCCGATTTTGGCCTATTGCTTCGGTTTTGATACCGTCACGGCCACGGCTTACTCGCTTTTTATCGTAGGACTGACGAGCTTGATGGGTTCCTCAAGCTATTTGGTCCAGCGTGAAGTTCACTTAACCACAGCCTTAGCTTTTGGGTTACCGTCGGTGGTGAGCGTGTATCTGACGCGCTACTATTTAGTGCCTGCTATCCCCGCCAAAATAGCGCAAATCGGTGGTTTTGTCGTCGAAAAAAACACCTTCCTGCTGCTCCTTTTTGCGGTTTTGATGTTGTTAGCGGCTTTTTTTATGATTCGTAAAAAAGAACAACATACGGAAGGCATTTCGGTCATGGATACGGGATTTGGTTACCCATTTTTAGCGATGGAAGGGCTGGGTTTGGGCTTTCTTACGGGCCTGTTGGGGGCGGGCGGCGGCTTTTTGATCATTCCCGCGCTCGTACTTTTGGCCCAATTACCGATGAAACAAGCCGTTGGTACGTCGCTGCTCATCATTGCCTGTAACTCTCTCGTAGGTTTTTGGGGAAGTTCTCAGGTACAAAACAATTTTGATTGGGATTTTTTGCTCACTTTTTCGGGAATTTCGGTGGTAGGTATCATCATCGGCAGCCTTTTTTCCAAAAGGATTTCCAACGAACAGCTCAAACCTACCTTCGGCTATTTTGTGCTGACGATGGGTGTCTATATTATCATCAAAGAAGTATTTTTTTAGACCATGTCATTGGACCAAACCTACTGGAATACGCGCTATCAGACCCACGAAACAGGCTGGGATTTGGGCGAAGTATCGCCCCCACTTAAAGCGTATTTCGACCAACTGACGCGCAAAGACCTGCGAATTTTGATAGTAGGTTGCGGCAATGCCTACGAAGCTAACTATCTACTGGACAATCTATTTACTAACATTATACTGCTCGACATCGCGCCGTTGTTGGTCGAAAAACTCCAACAACAATACCAAGACAAGCCCCAAATCAAAGTGCTATTGGGTGATTTTTTTGCGCATCAGGGTGAGTACGATTTGATTGTCGAACAGACTTTTTTCTGCGCCCTCTCTCCCACCCTACGCCCCGATTATGCCGCTCATACCCACCGCTTGTTGTCGCCCAATGGACATTTGGTAGGCGTACTTTTCGACCGTGAGTTCCCGTTTGAAGGGCCGCCGTTTGGGGGAAATGAGGCGGAGTATCGCGGGTATTTTGCGCAATATTTTGAATTGAAAACTTTTGAAAAATGTTATAACTCCATCAAACCCCGCGCAGGAACGGAGCTTTTTATTAACCTAACCAAAATTTAAACCTAACGCTATGCTCGAACTCCTCAAACAACCTTGGCATTGGTCGGTGGCAGGGCTACTGATTGGCCTTACTGTGCCTACACTACTTATCATTGGCAACAAAACCTTCGGGCTGTCGTCCAATCTACGCCACATTTGTGCGGCGGTCTTGCCCGCCAACATTGATTTTTTCAAATATGACTGGAAAAAAGAAGCGTGGAATTTGTTCTTTGCCGCAGGGATTCTGATTGGTGGGTTTGTGGGCAACAATCTTCTCTCCAATCCCGCCGACATTGTCATCAACACCCAGACTATCAGCGACTTGAAAGCATTGGGAGTGCAGAATTTTTCTGGTTTACTTCCTGATGATATTTTTGGAGTAGCGCATATTTTTTCAATCAAAGGGCTGATTTTCTTGGTCATTGGCGGATTTTTGGTGGGCTTTGGTACACGCTACGCCAACGGCTGCACGTCGGGTCATGCCATCATGGGCTTGTCCAATCTCCAATGGCCTTCTTTGGTTGCTACTATCTCGTTTATGCTCGGCGGTATGCTGATGACTTGGCTTGGCTTTCCCTTGATTTTCAGACTCTTAAACTAATCCGGATTTCAATCACCATGAAGAATCTCAAATATTTACTCGTCGGTATTGTTTTTGGCGTGGTATTCGTCAAAGCCGAGATTGTATCTTGGTTTCGTATCCAAGAGATGTTCCGTTTTCAGAGTTTCCATATGTACGGTGTGATTGGCACGGCGGTGGTGGTAGGGTTGATTTCTGTCCAACTTATCAAACGCCTCAACATCAAATCGTTGGACGGAGAAAATATCAATATCATTCCCAAACCTTATACCAAAGGAACGATCATCGGGAGTCTATTATTTGGGTTTGGCTGGGCCATTACAGGCGCGTGTCCAGGGCCACTTTTTGCCGAAATCGGGGCGGGATTTTGGTCCATCGGTGTCACACTTTTGAGTGCCATCGCGGGTACGTGGGTCTATGGCGCGATTCGCCACCGCTTACCGCATTAGTCCCCAACACGGTACACAGTCGCGGTCCAAAGGGGGCTTCAATACACCTTTTCGATGCTGCTTGTCGTTACACTCGTTTTCAATAACTATTTGCTCCACTATTCCTTACTCCGACATTCCTTGTTCCGTTATTCCATATTCCTTGTTCCCCATTTCTCCGTTTCTTATTTTTGTCAAAAACTACAATCAACATGAAATCCTTATTTACACTCTTATTTGTAGCGATTAGCATTGCAAGTTGCGCCCAAAGTGGTGCTACCCAACACCTTGTTCCACAGGAGTTTATTGCCAAACTCAAAGCCACCAAAAACGCCCAACTTCTCGACGTGCGCACACCCGAAGAATGGAACCAAGGCAAAATCGCCTCTTCGACTTGTATCAACTACAATAGCGCAGATTTTGCCCAACAAGTCCAAAAATTAGACAAAAACAAACCCGTTTTTGTGTATTGTGCCGTAGGAGGACGCAGTACCAAAGCCACCAAAATCTTGGAACAGGCGGGTTTTAAACAAATCTTCAACCTCACAGGCGGCGGTTACAAAGATTTGGCTACCGCACAAGTAAAGTAATCCATCAACTTTTGGCATGAAAATTGACAAAGACTAATCTGATGTTGGATTATAGCATGAAATACTGTTATTTTGCGGGTCAATTTTCGGAAAAATAGTAACTCATAACAAAACAAAGAATGGCGTTAATCAACAAAATCAGGGAAAAATCAGGCATTGCGGTAGTGGTGATTGCAGTCAGTTTGATTCTTTTTATTGTCGGAGGAGACATTTTAGGCCCCCAGTCCATGTTTGGCAACAACCAAAAAGTAGGTGAAATAGCGGGCGAAAACATTGATTTGAAGGACTTTCAACTCAAATTTGACGAAGCTCGTCAAGCCTACGAAGCCCAAACAGGCCGTACTCCCTCAGAAGCTGAAAATCAGTCGCTACGCGAGCAAGTATGGAATCAGTACGTGGTGGATTTGGCCTACAAAACTGAATACGACGCCCTCGGTTTGACTGTCACCAACGATGAATTGGTGGACATGGTGCAGGGCAACAACATCAGCCCAGCGGTTCAGCAGTCTTTCACTAACCCCCAAACGGGTGTTTTTGACAAGACACAAGTAATCAGCTATTTGAAAAACCTCAAAAACCTCCCTCCTGCCCAACAACAAGCGTGGACAAATTTTGAAAAGAGCCTGGCCCAAGACCGCCTCCGCCAAAAATACGAGGGACTTTTGCGCGTGGGTAGCTACGTGACCCGCGCCGAAGCCGAAAAAGAATACCAAGCCCAAACTACCAAAGCGGCTTTACGCTACATATTTGTGCCTTTTTATTCTATTGCCGATACGACCATCAAAGTCACCGACTCGCAGTTGAGCGACTATCTGGCCAAACACAAAGACGAATATAAAGGGTTTGATTCTCGCACGCTCCAATACGTGTCGTTTCCAGTGGTGCCTACCAAGCAAGACAGCATGGATTTGTACACCAAAATCAAGGACTTGGCGCGCGGATTGGCAACTGCCACCGACGACTCTACCTACGCTCGTAGCAACTCTGACACGCCTACCAAATTGTACTGGTCGCTTTCGGAAATGCCCGACCAACTCAAAACTGCGGTCAAGACATTCATCCCTGGCAGTGTCAATGGACCTTTCCGCGAAGGAAATACCTACTACATTTACAAATACGGCGGAATCAAAAAAGACACCGCTTTTACGGCCAAAGCCAGCCATATCTTGATTAGCAAGCAAGGCACAAACGACTCGGCCAACGTAGCTGCCCGTACCAAAGCTGCGGATTTGTTGAAGCAACTCCAAGGGGGTGCTAACTTTGAGCAATTGGCAACGGCCAACAGCCAAGACCCTGGTTCGGCCCAAAAAGGTGGCGACCTCGGCTACTTCCGTGAAGGGATGATGGTGAAGCCTTTCAATGATGCCGTGTTTGGCATGACAGGCACGGGCCTTATCGCACGATTGGTAGAAAGTGATTTTGGTTATCACATCATCAAAGTAACCGAGGCCAAAAGCAACACTTTGTACCGCGTGGCAGCCATCGGCAAGACCATCGGGCCAAGCCAAGCTACCCGCGATGCGGTCTATACCAAAGCCGATCAGTTTGCTTTGCAGTCTAAAACCAAAGCTGATTTTGAAGCCAACGCCAAGAAAGACAAGGAGTTGATTGTACAAACGGCCAATCGTATTCCAGAGTCTGCTGCCAATATCAATACCCTCCAAAACGTGCGCGAGATTGTACGCTGGGCATTCAACGATGACACTGACATGAACCAAGTGTCGTCAGTGTTTGAGACCGAAGACCAGTACGTAGTGGCGGTATTGACAGGCCGAACCGAAAAAGACAGTCCTTCGGTAGATGATTTCCGCGATGAATTGACGCTGAAAGTTCGCAACGAAATCAAGGCCGAACAAATCGCCAAGAAATTGGAAGGCATCAACGCCCCCAATCTCGAAGGCATCGCTCAGAAATACGGCGCGGGGGCATTGGTCGAAACTGCCAACGACATCTCACTCGCAACGGGCTTTTTGACCAGCGCAGGGCTTGACCCTACTGCTCTTGGCAAAGGATTCGGTGTAAAAGTTGGAAAGAAAACCAAGCCTTTTAAAGGAGAAAACGGCGTGTTTATCATGGAAAAAATCAGCGATACGCCCGCACCTGCCATCGCCGATTATTCGATTTATAAAGCCAATCTTCAATCTAAAAATATGCAAGCAGGCTATCTGCTCAACGAGGCGATCCGTGAAAACGCCAAAATCGTAGATAACCGCGCTAAGTTTTTCTAAGGTACGAATTTTACCATTCCGAACCCGAATGGGAGAGGAATCCAAGTTCGTCAATCGTTTTGTTTTCAAAAAAAGCCTCGTCGCCATGACGGGGCTTTTTATTTTCTGCCTAAATTCGCCCAAAATCAACGTCTAATGACCCGACACCTCGTTCAAATCAACAGCCACTATTGGCATTATCGCATGGCTGGACAAGGCCCCTTGGTGTTTTTGCTCCATGCCTCCCCGCGCAACTCGGCCATGTTTGAGCCGCTTATTCAAATCTTAAGTCGAAGTTTCACGGTAGTAGCCCCCGATACGCCCGGCTATGGTCTTTCTGACCCACTCCCTCACGCCGCCGAATCATTACTGGATTATCTCCCAGCGTTTGATGATTTTTTCAACAAAATTTCATCCCAACGCCACGCCTCATATCCCCCAACTTTCGGCATTTATGGCACTGCCACGGGCGCGCAGTTGGGCATTGCGTACGCTTACACGTACCCGCAAGCGGTGCAGCACTTATACATAGACAATGCCGCTCATTTTGATGACGACCTCCGCGATGAAATTTTGCGGCAATACTTCCCTGATTTGACGCCCCAACTTGACGGCACTCACCTGCGGCAAGTATGGCAAATGGCGAGTCAGTTTTTTACGTATTTTCCATGGTTTGAGACCGACGAAGCGCATCGAGTGTCTTCTTTCACCCCCAATGCCGCGATGATTCACACGGCAGCAATGGAGTTTTTGAACGCAGGCCCCAACTATCATCTTGCTTACAAAGCCGCTTTTCTGCACGAGAAAGCCGAAAACTTAGCCAAAGTAACTATTCCTATCACCCTCTTTCGGTGGAAAGGGGCGATACTGCTCCGCTACATAGACGACCTCATTGCCAAAGGACTCTCGGCCAATGTCAGCGTCGTAGAAACCGAAGCCCCGCCCGCAGCGCGTTTTGAGGGGATTTACCATCGAATGTGCCAAACTTTACGCTGATTTACGTATTTTTACAACCACTTGAATCGTAGCTATTTCTTGTTCGACATTCATCATTCAACTGTTCTTTCACCATGATTGACGCGCCCGAAAAACGAAAAAAACGCAAGGTGTCTTTGCCTGTCCAAGCCGATGTCATTCCCGAATACTTGATTCGAGAAATGCTCAATGGCGTACCGTATTATTACAAAAATTATCAACAAGTTTTGACAGGCAAAAAACATATAGAAGACATCATGGGAGCAAGTTCTTTACAATCGTTTATCGTTTCGTATCTATTTAGGCTTCTCATTAAGGCTGATTTAGAAACAAAATACCACATTTTAGTCAGTGAACCTGGCCTTCATATTGACCGACGTACTAACCTTTCAGGCGATATTTTGATTTATGAAAAAGCGCAACTGACGCCTGATAAAATCACAGTCAAGTATGCAGACATTCCTGCCCTTGTGGACGTAGAAGTAGATGTTAAAGTGGACATGTCGCGCGAAAAAGATTTTGAATACGTGATGCACAAAACGCAAAAATTGCTTGATTTTGGTACTGGAAAAGTCGTTTGGGTGTTTACTGAAAGCCAAAAAGTAATGATAGCGCAGCCCCAGCAACCGTGGATTACTTACGACTGGAACACAACGCTCGAAATGCTGGATGGGGTTATGTTCAACATCGCCCAATACTTAGCCGAAGAAGGCATCACGGCCACTAAACGAACATTGTAATGAAAAAAATCTTGATTATCAACGGCCCCAATCTCAATCTGCTCGGCAAACGCGAACCCGAAATCTACGGTAGCCAGACGTTTGAGGAGTATTTCCAATCACTTCAAGCCATTTTCCCTGACATAGAACTGCACTATTTTCAGTCCAATCACGAAGGCGCATTGATTGACAAAATCCACGAAGTAGGGTTTAGTTTTGATGGTATTGTACTCAACGCCGGTGCTTACACGCACACCTCTGTTGCCATCGCCGACGCGCTTTCGGGCGTCAAAACGCCCGCCATCGAGGTGCATATCTCCAACGTCCACGCCCGCGAGGCATTTCGCCACCACAGCTACCTCAGTAGCCGCTGCAAAGGGGTGATAGTGGGGCTTGGCCTCAAAGGGTATGAGTTGGCAATAAAGGCTTTTCTTTGAACGGTATGATTTCTTTCTATCCAGGTCCATCGAAGGTTTATCCCCAAGTCGAAGCGTACTTGCAAGAGGCGTTTCGGTCGGGGATATTGAGCATGAACCACCGCAGTCAGGGGTTCATGGATGTATTGAGCGAGACCCTGCGCCTGATGCGCCTCAAACTCCATATCCCCGCCGACTACTCGATTTATTTGGTATCGTCGGCCACGGAGGCGTGGGAGATAGTGGCACAGTCGCTCACGGCGCAACACAGCGCCCACCACTACAACGGGGCTTTTGGCAAAAAATGGTTTAGCTATACCTCGCACATTGTACCCCAAACTTCTGGCTCGTTATTCCCTGTCAATCAAACGATTACGACACATTTACTTGAACAAGACGACGAAACCACCACCTTCAATCAACAGCGGCTACGTGACTACGAAGTGCTGTGTTTGACCCAAAATGAAACTTCTAATGGCACCCAAATCTCCCAAAATGAGCTTGCCAAAATCCGTACTTTGACCGACGCACTCGTGGCCATAGATGTCACTTCGTCGTTGGGCGGTGTGGTACTGGACTGGTCTTTGGGCGATGTATGGTTTGCTTCGGTACAGAAGTGCCTCGGCTTACCTGCGGGCATGGGTGTGATGATTTGCAGCCCGAAAGCCCTCCAAAAAGCACGGGTAGTCAATGACATTTTGCGGTACAATAGCCTGCTGTTTATCCACGAAAATTTTGAAAAACACCAAACGCACTATACGCCCAACGCCCTCGCAGTGTATTTGCTTATGCGCGTGATGGAACAAGTGGAGAGTATCGAAAAAATAGCGGTCAGCGTAAAACAGCGCGCAAAAAGCTGGTACGAATTTATAGAACAAGAAACCGACTGGCAGGCATTGGTCGAAAACTTCGACACTCGCTCCAACACTGTGATAGCCGTCAAGGGAGAACCTGAAGCCATCGCAAGCGTCAAAAAAGCCGCCTTAGCAGCGGGTATCACCCTCGGCAACGGCTATGGTGAATGGCGCAACAATACATTCCGAATTGCCAATTTTCCCGCTATCAACGAAGAAGAAATATTCCAACTCAAAACCTTTTTAAAACCATGAGAGGCTCACTGTATCGCTTGCCCCAACCTATTTCATCATTCTGCCTATTGTCGTTTATCGTTTTACAGTTTTTCTGTTGTTCCACAACGGTTTTTGCTCAGAAACCTTCCCCTGCTGAAATCGCTCGGTGGAAAAAGCAAGCCAATCAAATCACCATCTTGCGCGATACCTGGGGCATTGCGCACGTCTATGGTAAAACCGACGCCGATGCGGTGTTTGGGATACTCTACACCCAATGTGAAGATGATTTTGCGCGGGTAGAGACCAATTACCTCACTGCCATAGGCCGCTTGGCCGAAGTAGAAGGCGAAAAAGCCCTTTACCAAGACCTGCGGGCGAGGTTGTTTTTGGACAGTACGCAAGCCGTAGCTTACTATAAAAATTGCGCACCTTGGCTCAAAAAACTCTTGAATGCCTTTGCCGACGGGGCCAATTATTATCTTTACAAACACCCCGAAGTAACGCCCAAAGTGCTGCGGCGTTTTCAGCCCTGGATGCCGCTGATGTTTAGCGAAGGGAGCATCGGAGGCAATATCAGCGCGGTGTCAGCGGAGCGGCTTCGGGCGTTTTACGAAAATAAAAAATACATGGCGTCGGTGTTTGATTTTGAAAAATACGAAAACGATCCCGTAGGTTCTAATGGCATCGCTATCGCTCCCGCCAAAAGTGCCACTGGCAACGCCCTACTGCTCATTAATCCGCACACATCGTTTTATTTTCGGTCGGAGTTGCAGATGAGTAGCGAAGAAGGTCTCAACGCCTACGGAGCAGTGACGTGGGGTCAATTCTTTATCTATCAAGGTTTTAACGAAAATTGCGGTTGGATGCACACCTCAAGTCACGCCGATTCGATGGACGAATTTTTGGAAACCATCACCAAGAAAAACGGAAAGCGTTACTATCAATACGGCACTGAACAACGCCCCGTGACCACCAAAAAAATAAAACTTCGCTACCGTGACGGTGACAAATTATTGACCAAAGAATTTACGGGGTTTTATACGCACCACGGTCCCGTAGTAGGCGAAAAAGACGGCAAATGGCTCACCGTCAACATGATGAACGACCCTATCGGAGCTTTGTCGCAGTCGTATTTGCGTACCAAAGCCACCGACTATGAAAGTTATAAAGCCGTTATGAATCTCAACGGCAACGCCTCCAACAATACCATTTTTGCCGACAAAAAAGGAAATATCGCCTATTGGCACGGAAATTTTATGCCCAAGCGTGACCCCAAATTTGACTGGGAAGAACCCGTGGACGGCGCCAATCCCGACACCGAGTGGCATGGGATGCACAGCGTCGATGAAATCGTTCAGGTGTTCAATCCGACTGAAGGATGGATTCAGAACTGCAACGCGACTCCTTTCACCGTATCGGGCAAAAGCAGCCCGCAAGCGAGTCAATACCCACGCTACATGGCCCCCGATGCCGAAAATTACCGTGGTATCAACGCCGTTCGGGTGCTGTCGTCGAAGAAAATTTTCACCCTTGATACCCTCGTTGAAGTCGCTCGTGACCCCTATTTGGCAGGTTTTGAGAAATTGATACCGAGTTTAATAGCTGATTTTGAGAACGTAAAATCAAGTGCATCAGAAGCGCAAAAGGACGCGATTGAAGTCTTGACAAAATGGGATTTTCGGTGTGGTGTCAATTCCGTACCTACCACTTTAGCGATTTATTGGGGTGAGAAAATTCAGAAATTGGCACGCGGCAAAGTTGCGTCAAACCAAAAATTAGACTTTTTGAGTTTTACCGATTTTATCATTGTCCAAACCACACCCCAAGAAAAAGTCAAAGTATTGCAAGAAACCCTCGACGAACTCACGCGCGACTTTGGGAAGTGGCAACTGCCTTGGGGTGAAGTGAATCGTTTTCAGCGATTAACGGGAAAAATTGAAGAGTCTTACGACGACGCACAGCCCAGCATTGGCGTTGGGTTTACGCCTTCTACTTGGGGGTCGTTGGCGGCCTACGGTGCCCGCCGCCAGGCCAACACCAAAAAACGATACGGCAACGTGGGCAATAGTTTTGTGGCAGTGGTGGAATTTGGTCCCAAAGTCAGAGCGCGTTCGGTCACCACGGGAGGTACAGCGAGCCGCCCCGCCTCAGTTCATTTTACCGACCAAGCCCCCATTTACACCACCGCGCAGTTCAAAGATGTGTGGTTTTATCCAGAAGAAGTGCGAAAGCATTTGGAAAGAGATTATAAACCGTAACGGCTATTTCGAGCCTTTCGGTGACGCAGGAGCGACTGGTACACAGCCATGATAAAACCCAGGAGCCATCACGTATTTCTGGACATTGACCATAAAATACTGCGAATTGGTGTATCCCTGCACGGTCAGGTTTTTTATCATGCTCACAAACTGTTTGCTTGTCACATCCGACGATTCACTCATTTGTTTGAGCAGTGCCAAACGTTGGAGGCCGTCGCAGTTAGCAAATGTTTTACTGTGGGCTTTTTGGGCAGCTTCGTCGGTGAGCTTGAGTCCTTGCGCGAGATTTTTTTGGGCGGCTTCACCGTAGCAGTCGTTGATCATTCTGACGACAAACTGATGCACTTTGAGCGACTTTGCACCAGGCGTATTGGTTTCGGGAATGATAGCTTCGACAATTTCGGCTAACAACTCCTCCTGATTAAGACGCAACAGAGAAGTCGGCCCGACCGATTCGGGTGTCCAACCAGCAGCCCAAGCGGGTAATGTCATCAGGCCACCCACGGCAGTAGAAAGATTTTTGAGCGCAGCACGACGTTGCATAATGTTGGTGATGGGTTTGGTTAAAAAAGAAGAATGCAGGACAAAAATACCCAAAAATAGGGATTCAGCCTTCCAAAAAATCCATTATTCTTCCCAAGAGTCCGTTTGCAATTCTTCAAAATACCTCCTAAATTGCTAATCATTTCAGATTCAACCTCAAACCCTTTTCCAACATGAACCGTCGTGATTTTATACAACAATCAGCCTTAGCTACTGGCCTACTTCTTCCTTCTGTCGAGGGATTTTCTCAAACCTCAAATACCGCCAAACGCCGCGTAGCAATGGTGGGTACTGGCAGCCGTGGTACAGGGATGTGGGGGCGAAGTGTAGCCAAACGTTATGCCGAACAAGTAGAGTTTGTGGGCTTGTGCGACATCAACCCTGGGCGCGTCGAAACTGTCAAAAAATACATGGAGGTCAGTTGCCCTACGTTTACAGATTTTGAGAAAATGATGCGCGAAACCAAACCCGAAACGCTCATCGTCACTACCGTGGACGCCACGCACCACGAATTTATCATCAAAGGCATGGAAATGGGGGCCAATATCATCACCGAAAAACCCATGACAACTGACGAGCGCAAATGCCAAGCGATTTTAGAAGCAGAGCGTCGTACGGGCAAAAAAGTGACGGTGACTTTCAACTATCGTTATTCACCTCATCGCCAAAAACTTTATGAATTACTCCGTCAGGGTGTGATTGGTGACCTCGTTTCGGTAGATTTTCACTGGTACCTCGACATTCACCACGGGGCTGATTATTTCCGCCGTTGGCACGCTTACAAAGAAAAAAGCGGCACGTTGTTTGTCCACAAAGCCACGCACCATTTCGATTTGCTCAACTGGTGGCTTGAGTCTGAACCCGAAGAGGTTTTTGCCTACGGAGCGTTGGAACATTATGGCAAAAACGGTGCATTTCGAGGTAAAAACTGCCGCACTTGCCCTCACCAGAAAGAATGTAAATTTTACTACGACATCTCCAAAAACCGCGAATACATGGGACTTTATGTGGCCAACGAACAGCACGATGGCTACCTGCGCGATGGTTGTGTGTTTAGAGAAGACATCAATATTTACGACAAAATGGCGGCTTCGATTCGCTATGCCAATGGTGTCACGGTAAGTTACTCACTCACCACTTACTCGCCGTATGAAGGTTATCGTATTGCGTTCAATGGCAAAAAAGGGCGATTGGAAGCGTGGATTCAAGAGAGTAGCCCCGAACCAATGCCCGACCACGACGAGCTTGTACTGACCGAAAACTTTGGCAAAATCACTCGTTTTAAAATCTCCAATACTGAAGGTGGTCACGGCGGTGGCGACGACCGCTTGAAAGACAAAATTTTTAAAGACCCTACCATGCCCGACCCGTTTCGTCAGTCGGCGGGTGTCCGCGACGGTGCCATGTCTATTTTGGTAGGGATTGCCGCCCGCAATAGTGTTGAGCAGCAACGCCCCATCAAAATCGCTGATTTGACCGAATTGAAGCCAATGGCAAAAAGGCCATAAAAATCTATAACCCCACAAGGGTTCAAAAAAACCTTGTGGGGTTGTCTTCATTTTATCCTCCTGCTTTTTTGGCTTTATAGCCTTTGGAGAGAAGCCACGTTAATATTTTATCTCGAAAATCGCCTTGAATCAATATCTCACGGTCTTTGGCCGTGCCGCCCGTTCCGCAGAGGGTTTTGAGCTGCTTGGCAAGTCCTTCCATGTCAGAAGTTTTGCCCTGCCAGCCTCGTATTGCAGTCACTACTTTATTGCCTCCTTTACGGTCAAGCCAGATTTTGAGTTCTTGTTGTGCGGGTACAGGCGTGGGTTGTTCATCATTTTGGGATGAACCCGCATATTGGAAGTTGGGGTCTGTCGAATAGACAATTCCCTCTCGGTTTTTCTTAGACATGGTGATAAGCTAAAAAAATAGGCGGCTAATGGCCGCCTATTAAAAACTATGAACTACAAGGTGCGAGTTAATATTCCCACAATCCGTGTTCCAATTCCATCAATTCGTTTTCGGTCTGTACTGACTTCCAAAGCGCGTCTTTTTCATTGCCATAAATGCTTATGAGGTCTCGGTCCATCGGATTGGAAGTTTTTGTGATACGACCATGAAAAAGTCTCAGGTCAAACGCATCAGCGAGGTTTTTGTGTTGTGCCGTATTGTACTCATTAAACCAAATAAACTTCTTTGGGTCGCTACGGAATAGCTTGTCCAAGTCTTTGTATTTGAAGGTTGCTACGGGCATTTCCAATCCTGCGGGGTGTAAATCGGCAGGAATAAACATCGTAATCGTCTGAATATCGTAGTACAAACGAGAGCGTTTGCGGTCAAAAATCCAATCTTCTTTGACCTCCAAAATAGACAACTGGTCTGGGAAATACATATTTTCTGCCAACGCTTGTGCATCAGCGGCAGCTTTGGCAGCGGCTTCTTCGGCCATCTTTTTCTTGATTTCAGTCGAATCAACTTTTACAGGTGCTGCTTTTGCTACTGCTTGCCCCTTCTTACCCTTGGTGGTCGTTTTTTTCTTGGTAGGTGCGCCCCAACCATCATCTACGGGCTGAGTCTCTTTGGCAGGTGCGGGTGCGCCCCAACCATCATCGGCTTTTGGCGTTGGCTTGGTGTCTTTCTTGGTATCACCCCAACCATCACCACCAGCGGGTTCAGTACCAAAACCTGCTTTTTTCTCTTCTTCAGTTAAGACTTGACCTTGGTTCGGAATTTGGAGTTTTTTTACAAAATCATCCATATTCATTTTTTTGGTCATATCCATATCCGTGTAGGCATCCAAAAGCCCAGCTTTCACCGCATCCATGATGTACTTGGTGATTTCGTTTCCTTTGGCAAACATCGGTTGGTTTTGCTTTTCTTTCAAATCCACCCGTCGCCATAGTGTACGCTTCATCATCACGTCGGCGTCGTTGATTTCACGCACCGAAAGGGGATTTACGCCACGGTTGTCTTTTTCTTGCGCCACTGCCGCCATACTCACCGTAGCCAATGCCACACAGCCCAACAAGTTTTTGAATCTTTTCATTTTATGCTGAATTTAATTCGTTAAAACATTAACGCACAATTGATTGCAAGCGATATGCCAAACTCAAATATTTATTAGTTCAAAGGAATATTTCTACCTTGGGCAGGCATACCTGCGTCAGTAATAGCACCTTTGAAATTTCTACGCTGAACGCTCGACACTTCTACGTAGATACGGTCGCCTGCCTGTGCTTGGGAAGCCAAAGAGGCAATAGAACCACTTGGACCGCTGATAGACACTGGTTGACCTACGGGTCGGTTGTTACGCACTAATCGAACAGTCATTTCTCCCACTCGGAAGTTGGCATCTTCGGGCGAGAACGCTTTGAAACTTGGGTCTGCTACGGCATCCACCCGAATGTTTCGAGCCATACTGGCCTGTACTCCTCTTCGCTCATCGGCTACTGCTCCATTGATGTAATATTCAAGGCTTGGGCGAGGCACTTGTGTCACACGGAAAGGTTCAGTACCCATCAAATTGCCTTGATTGGAAATACTAAGTGACACGTTTTTGCTGTTTGGTACAATAATCACTTTTCCTTTTCCACTGTTGATAAACTCCGCTCCATTGCCGCCAAAAGAGGGGTTCCAGAGTGGTCCTAAAGCCGCACTTTGAACGCTCAACACGTTTTTGCAACCCAAATACAAAGGTGGCAAAGTACCCGTTTCTATCTGATAAGTAGGACGAGCCACTTTGTAATCATACTTCAAATCCACTTCTGCCGTAGTACCGTCTGGTTTTGGGTAAGTAATTCTACCTACGAGTGTCTTGGAAGCCAAGCC
>JALOLW010000545.1 GCA_025455795.1 Spirosomataceae bacterium | reverse complement strand
TGCATGGGGTCGTTGGCGGGGACATTTTCTACTACTTGCCACTCGTCGGTATCGTTGAGGAGGCTCAATTCGTAGCTCACAGCTACTACTTGGTTGGGGGCGATGATGCTCATGGATTTGGTTTAATTTGGCACAAACCTACGGTTTTTATTTGGGACTACATTAATTTGGGTTCGCCGAGATAGACCATCACCTCGGGTGTGATACTGACCGATACCTTCAAAAATATACTCTTGTAGTGGCGGTCACTGCCCGTTTTGGCGTGCCAATCGAGGGCTGTTTTGACCGCTTTGAAAATCGTACTGAGGGCGTTGTTTTGTTGATTTTCTTCGAGCATTTTGGCTACTTTATCGGGAGAAAAAGCGTTGGAATTTCCCTGCAACTCCACTTCCAAAGTCGGGTTAATACCCATTTTAAGGCCAAAACTGGTGATTTTCAGCCCGTAAGATTCCAATTTAGGAAAAATCTCAAGCCAGTCTTCTATCAGTCCGTAGGCTTTTTCTTTGACCGCCGAAGTGAGGTTGTTGGCCTGTTCTTTGACCGAGTCGCCCAATTGATTGACAGAATCTGACAGTTGATTGGCCTGCTCTCGGAGCGAATCCGACAGTTGGTTGGCTTGCTCTTTGAGCGTGTCGCTGGCTTCGGCAATGGATTGTTTGAGCTTGTTTATCATCTGTTTATGGGTTATGGGGTTTGTTTCAAAAAAGCAACGTTCCGCCGCAGTCCTTCGAGTTTGGTGCGCTTGACGGCGGAGCGGCGGAAAATTTCGCGGAACACTTCTTCGGTGATTTCTTCCCAGTCGCGGTTCGTAAATTGCGCCAAATCGGGGTGCAGGTCAAACTCGGGCGTTTGGTGGGGCCGCGAGAAACGATTCCACGGACAAACGTCTTGACAAATATCGCACCCAAAAAACCAGTTGTCAAATTTTCCCCTCACTTCGTCGGGAATCGCCTCTTTGAGTTCGATGGTAAAATAACTGATGCACTTGCTGCCGTCCACCACGTACGGGGCCACGATGGCGTCGGTAGGGCAAGCGTCCACGCAGCGCGTACACGTGCCGCAGTAGTCTTGAATGGCTTGGTCGGGCCAAAGGGGCAAGTCGCAGATGATTTCGCCAATGAAAAAAAAACTGCCCATCTCGCGGGTGAGCAGGTTGGCGTGTTTGCCCACCCACCCTAAGCCGCTTTTGGCCGCCCACACTTTGTCCATCACGGGGGCAGAGTCCACAAAAACCCGCGCATTGACTTCGCCGATTTGCTCGTGGATGTACGCCACGAGGCTTTTGAGTTTGTCTTTGAGTACAAAATGATAATCAGTGCCGTAGGCGTATTTGGAAAGTTTGAGGTCGTCGGGGCCTTCGGGGAGGCGTTGGTCGGGGTAGTAGTTGAGCAGCACCGACACCACCGACTGCGCCCCTTCGACCAGCAGACGCGGGTCGAGGCGTTTGTCGAAATGATTGGCCATGTACGCCATCTGACCGTGCTTATTTTCAAAAAGCCACTGTTCCAAACGCGGGGCTTCGGTTTCCAAAAAATCTGCTTTGGCAACACCGCAAGCGTCAAAACCGAGCGCGAGGGCTTGGGTTTTGATTTGTTGGGAGCGTTGTTGGGCCAGCAAGTCGGCGGTGGTCATGGGTAAAATACGGTAAAAAACGCGCGTTGATGTCTTACAAAAGTATTCACAAAAAAACTGAAAAAAACATGGTCAAATCTAACAAATACGCGGCTGTTTTGCTGCTTGCGTTGGCGATTTCTTCTACAATTTCTTTTGCCCAAAAGAAAACCAAACTTTTCAACGGCAAAGACCTCACGGGTTGGCGGATTCACGGCACCGAAAAATGGTACGTAGAAAAAGGCGAACTCGTCTGCGAAAGTGGCCCCGACAAAGGCTATGGCTATTTGGCCACCGAAAAATCGTACAAAAATTTTGAACTGTCGGTCCAATTTAAGCAGGGTGCTAACGGCAACAGCGGCGTGTTTTTTCGCTCTACCATCGCCCCCGGCAGCACCAAAATCAGCGGATGGCAGGTAGAAGTAGCCCCACCCAACCACGACACGGGCGGGATTTATGAATCTTACGGGCGCGGGTGGCTTATCCAAATCCCCGACGACAAAGAAGGTTTTTTGAAGTTTGGTGAATGGAATACCCTCAAAATCAGGGCGGAAGGTGCCCGTGTACAGACGTGGCTCAACGGCAACATGATGGTGGACCTAACCGACGAAAAAATCGGTGCGGCCAACGGCTCCATTGCCCTCCAAATCCACGACGGCGGCGGCATCAAAGTCAATTGGCGGAAATTGGTCGTGAAAGAGTTGTAAACCTCTATCTCCCAGCCCCTTTCTCCAAGGTGGAGAAAGGGGAGTATATTGTTGCGCGTCTGAGACGCGCAACAATATTTTCTTCTAATAAACCCCCACTTCGCCCAACGCCACGCCTACGGGCGACTGCGTGATGCGGATACGAAGGCGGGTGGTGTTGCTTTCGGGCAGGGTCGCTATGCGCAATGCCCCAATGCTCGTGCCTTTGTGGATGGTTTTCCATTGGTTATCTTGCCAAACG
>JALOLW010000114.1 GCA_025455795.1 Spirosomataceae bacterium | reverse complement strand
TTTTCTTTGACGATTCATCCTTATATCATGGGGCTGCCGTATCGTATTCAAGCCCTGCGCGAAGCCCTCAGCTACATCATGGCTCAGCAGGGTGTGGTGTCGCTGACGGGAGAGGAAATGAGTGAATGGGTGAATGGGTGAATGGGTGATTGTTTTCAAAAATCCGCTCAAGTCTGTCCAATCCGTTTCATCACAGAACATCCGTGTTCTGATATAATTGACGAAATATAATCAACAAAATTCAAAAGGATGAGAAGTAGATTCAAATACGGATTTGTCCTTTTTGTCTAAAAATTAAAACATTTACCTCACAATTTGCTTATTTTTGTGTAAACCTATTCCCCAAATCATGGCTCAGTATAAACTCAAAATCAACGGACGCGACTACCAAGCCGATGTCGCCTCCGACACCCCGCTGCTGTGGGTCTTGCGCGACCACCTCGGACTGGTGGGTACCAAATACGGCTGTGGCATCGCGCAGTGTGGTGCTTGTACCGTACACCTCAACGGCGAGCCTACGCGCTCGTGCGTACTGCCCGTGTCTGCCGTGGGTGGTGCCAAAGTAACTACCATCGAAGGGCTTTCTGAAAACGGGGACCATCCCGTGCAGCAAGCCTGGGACGAATTGGACGTACCCCAATGCGGCTACTGTCAAGCGGGGCAAATGATGACCGCCGCCGCTTTGCTCAAAAAGAACTCGAAGCCATCGGATGCCGAAATCGAAGCTACCATGTCGAGTCACCTTTGCCGTTGTGGCACTTACCACCGTATTCGTGATGCAGTAAAATTGGCCGCCACCAAAACCAAATAATCCAGATGCAAACGTCAAGACGCGATTTTCTGAAATCAACCGCCTTTGCAGGAGGTGGTTTGATACTGGGATTCAATTGGTTTGAATCCGTAGCCTCAAAGCCCGTGGCAGTCACTGCCGCCGCGCCGCTCAATTTCAATGCTTATTTGTCCATCGGAATGGATGGCATTGTTACTATTTTTTCGCCCAATCCCGAAATCGGGCAAGGCATCAAAACGGCGTTTCCGTTGATTGTGGCCGAGGAGTTGGACGTGGACTGGAAAAAAGTAAAAGTAGAACAAGCACCGCTGGATACGACGCGCTTCGAGCGTCAAACCGCTGGCGGGAGCGGGGCGATTCCGCACTCGTGGAAACGCCTGCGCGTGGCGGGTGCTACGGCTCGTCAGATGCTGATTAACGCCGCCGCCAAGCGTTGGGGCGTGCCTGCGGCTGAGTGTACCGCCTCGCAAAGCATGGTGATTCACACGCCGTCGGGCAAAAAACTCAGCTACGGCGAACTGGCCCAAGAGGCCGCCCAAATCGCTCCACCTACCGATGTCAAACTCAAAGAAGTGGGTTCGTTTAAACTCATTGGAAAATCTATCAAAGGAGTTGATAACCAAGAAGTTTTGACGGGAAAGCCGCTCTTTGGCATTGATTTTTACCGCGAAGGGATGCGCTTTGCCATGCTGCAACGCCCGCCTGCTTTTGGTCTCAAACTCAAATCGGTGGACGCTACCGCCGCCAAGGCCATGCCGGGCATTACGGATGTGGTAACGTTTAAAAACAACGTGGCCGTGGTCGGAAAATCTACTTGGGAAGTGAAGAAAGCCCGCGAAGTGCTGAAAATAGAGTGGGAAAAAGCGGCAGAATTGGAAAATACCGCCGACCATGACCGTATTTTCAAAGAACTCATGGCCGACAACAGCAAAGCCACCGTGCGCCGCAAAGACGGCGACGTGGAAGCGGCCTTCAAAAATGCCGCCAAAGTGGTAGAGGCTGAGTACCAATGCCCGTTTTTGCCGCACAATCCGCTCGAACCGATGAACTTCTTCGCCCACGTGCGCGAAGACGGCGTAGAACTCGTAGGACCGACTCAAACGCCCCAAGCCGCCCGCAACGACGTGGCCAAACTCTTCAACATTGCCCCCGAAAAAGTGAGCGTCCAACTGACCCGCATGGGTGGTGGATTTGGCCGTAGGCTACGTACTGATTTTGCGTTGGAAGCAGCAGAACTATCGAGCCTCATCAAAGCCCCCGTCAAGGTTATCTGGACCCGCGAAGACGACATGGGCGGTGGTATTTATCGTCCAGCGGTGCGCTACCGCTTCAAGGCGGCCTTGGACAAAGATGGCAACATGATTGGCTACGCTTTGCGCGGGGTGGGCATGAACACCGCCAACTCCACCCGCGAAGATAATTTCCCGTCGGGTTGCGTGCCTAACTTGCTCATTGACACCGCCGAACACAAATCGCCCATCACCGTAGGTGCGTGGCGCGCGCCTATTACCAACTTCTTGGCCTTTGCCGAGCAATCGTTTTTGGACGAAGTGGCACTGGCGGCGGGCAAAGACCCCGTTACTTTTCGGTTGGAATTGTTGGACAAAGCCAAAAACCAACCTACGGGCGCCATCAAATACAACATTGACCGTACCCGTAAGGTGATAGAATTGGCCGCCGAAAAGTCGGGCTGGTTCAAAAAACGCAAGGGCGTTCACCTCGGTTTTAGTGTTTATTACTCGCACGCCTCGTATGTAGCACAAGTAGCCGAAGTGGTAGTGCAGAAGGGCAAACCCGTGATTCAGAAAGTTTATGCCGCCGTGGACTGCGGCGTGGTTATCAACGAAAGCGGGGCCAAAAACCAAGTGGTGGGCGGCATTGTAGATGGTTTGGGCCACGCTATGTACGGCAATCTAACCTTCAAAAACGGCGAACCCGAACAGCGAAATTTTGGCGCGTACCGCCTGATTCGGTTCAACGAAATCCCAGCTGACGTAGAGGTGCATTTTGTGAACAATGGCATAGACCCCACGGGCTTGGGTGAGCCTGCGCTACCTCCTACGGGCGGCGCGGCGGCCAACGCCATCTTCAAAGCCACAGGCCAACGCCTTCGCAATCAGCCCTTTGTGGAGCAAACAGATATTTTGGGCTGATAAAAAACCTTGATTAGGTACAGAAGCCTATTATAACTATCACCCCCCGCACTGACAGCAGAATGTGCCGCCCGTGCGGGGGGTGTTTAACTACTATTTATCGCACTTCCAATTGGATTGTGACGCTTTTGCCCAAATACACGCCTTGTGGGAGGTCAATAAGAAACGTAGTTTGGTTTTGAGCTTCGTTGGGCAACGCCACAAAACCCTGTCCTTTTGTTTTATAAATCCCTGACAACGTGACCGATATGCGACTCAGCTTCCGCGACGGGTCGGCCACGGTGAGGGCAGTGGCGCGTCCACTTTGAGTTTTGAGTAGGGCCATTCCCTGACTGTCCATCCGAAGCGTTTGGCTTTTGGTAATAGCTACTTCCCCTGATTTGTAAAACGCCGCTTGTATCATGCCCAACCCTTCGTGCTTCACCGCTTGCAGGTCGCGGGTGTTAGACAAAATGACGACGTTACGTCCGCTGTTTTTTGTCAGTTGCTCCACCGTCACATTGGGTACAACGATGTACTGATAGGCCGCATTTTTGGGCTTTTTGCCGTGGTCAAACCACAACTTAAATACTTCCTCGCTCACGGTTTCCTTGCTGATGTTTTTTTGGTCGGTGATGTCCGACCACCGTCCCGTTTCGGTTTGGTTAGAAGCCTGAATAAGCGCAGGTTGGGGAAAAACGTAGCCCACTTTGTCGTGGTGAATCCATTGCACATTTTCGAGGGCGCGGCTGCCTTTGGCGAGTGGTTGCACGGTACTGTTTTGCATCAAGGTGACGTCGCTGCGCAGTAGGGTTTGGTTGATGGTCGTGGCCACGGGTAAATCGGCAGCGGCTTTGATGTCAGTGCCGAGGCAGACGTACTCTTCATCGAAGAAAAACCACGATTTTTTGGCTTCCGTACCATCGTGCGGACTTTTGAAATCAAACACCACCGCCCCGTAAAGACCGTCGGTAACACCGCCCACAAAGTCGGTCAGACCGTCTTTTTGGATGTGTTCGATGGGGGGCATTTGGAGTTTTTGGAGGATGGTCGTTCCCGATATTTTTTGCCAATCATACACCGCCCATATATTGTGGTACTCGTCGCCGCGAAGCATGAGGTAATTGGTGCCGTCGGCGCGGTGGTGGGTGGTTTTGCCAGGGCCGTTGTAGGGTTCTTCCATGTTGCGGTTGCGGGTAGAATACATCCGCACGGTGGTATAAAAACGAGGCCGTTGAAACACAAAATGCTCGGTTTGCCAAAAAAACTTCGCAAACGAAACTGCGGGTTTGGCTTCGCCTTTGCGGAGTTTGATGATTTGTTCTAACTCGGCCTTGCGATAGTCAGTGCAGGCCAAAACCCGTTCTATTTCGAGGGTGCTGTACGGCTGCAAGGGGCCTGCTTTCTGCGAAATACTGCGATTTTTGACGCTAATATCCTCGTATATGCCATAGACTTGTTGTTTGTAAATGCCCTCCAAATAGTAGTCCACCAGCAAATTGATTTTTTCCTTGGTAAAAGCGTAGCGCGTACCCGCCACGTAGTACGACCACTCGCCGTAGGCATTGGCAAATTTACCATAGCCGTAAGACGAGGTATTATTGACGCGGTCTTCGCGGTGGTGAAAACTGTAATCATGCTGTAAGCCTCGCGCCCCCGTCGCAAACTTCATCTCGCCTTCAATGATTTTGATAACGGGGTCAAACGCCTGGAAATCGTTGCGAAACAGCAGGTTTTTGGCCAAAATCCCCGCTATCACGATACGGTCGCCGCTGGGACGCGCGCCCGAAGCGTTCATGTTGGCGCGGCCAATCATGGGTTGGGCTTTTTCAACCAACTCTTTGGGCAATTCATCGCCCACGACGAGCATTAGATTGACAAGGTTGGTGGGGGTGGTGATTTGGTTGTCGTGCCAGTTGTCACCCACAAAATCGTTTTTAACCCAATAATCTAAGCCTTTCACTATCAACTCTTTGACCTTTGGGTTTTGGTAAAAAGCCGAACTGTTGGTTTTGTAAGCCTTAGCCAATAGTACCAAATCGCGGGTGTGACCACCGTGCGGAAAACTCGCCGTGCGACTAAGGTCGGCGTAGTTGATGCCCGCAAAACTGCCGTCTTCGTTCATTTTGGGCATGATGAGTTCGATGGCCTTATCGCTGACTTTGGCCTGCATGAGGTCGGTCACGATACGACTTTTGATAAGGGCGAGGTCGTTGGATTGGGCAAGGCTATGTCCTGCCCAAATCAATAAAAGTAATTGACAAAAATGCTTCATGGGGAGAGAAGTAGGGTGGTTTGGTAATAAGTCAAAAAAGTAATATTTCTAATCGGAAATAGAAAAGTCTGTAAATCAAACTTTTCTCTCTATTTTAAATCAATTTAGCCGTCGCTTCGCAAAAATTTCCCTTGCTTTTGTTTTTTTTATCATTTACCTTAGTGACCAAATTCCCATAAACATTACTGTCATTTGATATGATTTCGGTCTTAGACTACACCCGAAAACTGCTATACGAGCATGATTGCGTTGTTATTCCCGAGTTAGGCGGATTCATCGCGTATTTTAACCATGCTTTTTATAGCAATCAAAACGCCCTCTACCATGCCCCCCAAAAGCGGGTGGCATTCAACGAAGCCCTACGATTAGACGACGGTTTGCTGGTACACTACCTCACGGTCAATGAGCAGCTCGCCCGCGAAGAAGCGCAAAAGCGCGTGCGTCAGTTTGTCGAAGACATCAAAACGGGTGTACAGACCCAAGGCGAGTATTTGCTCGAAGGTATTGGAACCCTCTCGCGCAACGCGGAGGGAAAGTTACAGTTTGAGCCTACTCCTACGACCAACTTTTACCAAGATGGGTTTGGTCTGACATCGGTGGCGGTTGCCGCCCTCGACACCCAACCTACCGTAGAAGAGTCGGACTCTACCGCCGACTGGACCCTCACCAACCGCGAAGCAGAAGCCTGGGAAATCACTACCCCGCATCGTCGCCGTTCACGCAGGGCTTTGTACGTAGGTGGTGTCTTGGTGTTGGGCATTGCCGCAGTAGCAGGCTTTACCCAACTCCCCGCCGAAAGCGTCAAGTCCAGCCTCAATCCTTTTGAACTGATTGAGACTGCGAAGACGATTTTTGTGGCCGATAAAAAAGATAACGCCGTTCAAGTTGCTGCTAAACAGGTGTTTGTTCCAATTGCCCAACCCAAAGCAACCGATGCTCCTAAAATGGAAACGGTGACCAATACAGCACCAACGTCAATCAAAGAACCTTCGGTAGCAAAGGAGTTGGTTCAATCAAAAGTAGAAAAGAATACAGAAATTGAATCCGAAAACACTGCATTCAGTTCGGACCAAGACCAAGTCTATTTTGTGATGGCGGGTGGTTTTTCTCAACTATCCAACGCCGAGAAGTTGGTCAAAAAATTGAAACGCAACCGCTATCCCGACGCCCACATTGTCAATCCTACCCCCGAAGAAGGGAAGCTAATTTTGGTGGCTGCGGTGGGGTATGATACACCCCAAGAAGCCAAACAGCACTTGGGCCGCGTCGGCAAACTATCGGGAGCCAATGCGTGGGTGTTACATCACTAATCATCGTACAAATCACAAAAAAAGGAGCGCGAGTCGCTCCTTTTTTTGTGATTGCATATTTTTTGCGCTTATTTTACGTTTAAGTAGCAAAATCGAAAAGTAATCAAAGCAGTACGCCAATGACACTTACCACCGCCCAAGACAAAGAACATCAAGTATTGGCAGGAGTCGCCTCTTTGACCATTACCACTGCCTTGTTGGTGATGATGTTTTTTATCAAATTGTACCAAACCCTGCCCCCAACCGAAGTCATCGAATACGTTGAAGTCAATTTTGGGACAGACGCTGCTGGCTACGGCAAGATACAAACCTACAACAAAGCGAGCGATTCGCCCCGGGCCGAAAACGTCAAGAAATCGGACGATACCCCCAAAATCAAATCCAAACCGACCGTCACGCCGCCACCTACGCCCAAAGTAGAAACCCCTAAACCCGTGAAAGTGGCACCCACTAAGCCACCCGTGACAAGTAAAGTGGAAAGTCCCGTAGAGACCAAAGCCGAGACCAAGCCCGTCAAGACCGAATCGAAAGCTACTACACCCGCTCCCGAAACGCCCAAACCCGCACCTACACCTGCCCCTAAGAAAATAGACGACGCAGCCTTGTTCAAAAAAACGTCGGGAAGCGGCAAAGGCAGTAATGGTACCAACGGCACGGCCTCTGGCACTGGCGGTAACAACAACGGCGACCGCCCTGGTAGCGTAGGCGATCAAGGTAACCCCAAAGGCAGCATAGACGCGGGGAGTTTGTACGGCAAACCGGGTGGTGCCAAAACAGGCGTAGCCCTCAACGTATCGGGCTGGGGCATGGGCTCACGTCCGCAAGTCAATGACGACTCCGACGAATCGGGTCGCATCGTTTTTGAACTCACCGTGGACGACACGGGCGACATCGTGGCCGTCAGGGTCAAAGAATCTACCGTAAGTCAGTCCGTTGTAGATGTATATCGTAGGGCGGTGAGCAAAATGAAGTTAGTTCCCAAGTCTGAAAATGTGCCACCTACTTCTAAAGGCACGATTACGTTCATCATCAAAAGCCGTTAAAATTTCGGGTCAAGACCTGATGTGTATTTGACGAATGAATTATACCGAAACAATCGCGTACCTCTACGCTCGTTTACCCGTTTTTCATCGGATTGGGGCGGCGGCTTTAAAGCCTGGATTACAGAATATTACGGCCTTGTGCGAGGCATTGGGCAATCCCCAACAACAATTCAAGAGCATCCATATTGCAGGGACCAATGGCAAGGGAAGTACGTCACATTTGTTGGCGGCAGTGCTTCAATCGGCGGGTTACAAAGTGGGACTTCACACGTCGCCTCACCTCAAATCCCTCACCGAACGCTTTAAAATCAACGGACAACTCGCCCCCGAAAGCATGGTGGTGGACTTTGTGGCGCAGCACCGGGCATTGATTGAAAATATTGAACCCTCTTTTTTTGAAATCACCGTCGCCATGGCTTTTGACTACTTCGCCCGCGAGCGAGTGGACATAGCCGTGATAGAGGTGGGGCTGGGAGGAAGGCTTGATTCCACCAATATCCTGCAGCCTGAGTTGTCGGTCATCACCAACATCAGCTTCGACCATACCGATTTGCTGGGCGATACCCTCCCCAAAATCGCCTTTGAGAAAGCAGGCATCATCAAAGTGGATACGCCCGTGGTGGTTTCAGAAACCCATCCAGAGACCGCCCAAGTATTTCGCCAAAAAGCCCAAGCAACCAACGCACCCATTGACTTTGCCGAAGATTTTTATCAGGTTGTCCATTCGCAATTGGCGCAGGGTAGGAGGGAAGTGACTGTTTGTCATACACTTACTCATTCGACAACCACCTATCACTTGGATTTGATGGGACAGTACCAACTCAAAAACCTGTTGGGCGTGTTACAATCGGTGGATGTGCTACGCCAAATGGGCCATGCTATTGCTGACGAAGCCTTGCGAGATGGCTTGGCGCATTGTACCCGCCTTACTTCCTTCAAGGGTCGTTGGCAAGTATTGCAACAAAATCCCACCGTTGTAGCCGACGTAGCCCATAACCCCGCAGGCTTGGCCGAAAACGTCGGGCAGTTGGCACAGTATCCGTACCGTCAGCTTCATTTGGTGTTGGGTTTTGCCAAAGACAAAGATATCGTATCTATTTTACGCTTGTTCCCCACCGACGCTCGTTTTTACTTTTGTAGTTTTGATTTACCGAGGGCGATGAGTATAGAAGAATTAGTCTATATATCCGAACAACAAAACTTATCAAGTAGTTTTTATAGGGATGTGAATGAGGCATTGATAGCAGCTCGTCTTCAAGCGACTGCCGACGATTTTATTTATGTCGGTGGCAGCACTTTTGTGGTGGCCGAAGTCGAAGAAGTCTGATTTTGATGCCGCTGACATTTGATTCTGCCGTATCTTTGCCCGCACCAACTACAAATATTAAAATCTTGAGTCGTAAGAAGCAACCCCGTTTTGAGCATAACGCACAGGCATTCAATGTGTTAGAAGTAGGAAAACCCCTCTACGAAAACATCAAAGGCAAATGGAACGAAAGCCATTTTCTTACCCCAAATCCCCTCATTTTGGAATTGGCCTGTGGAAAAGGCGAATATTCGGTCGGATTGGCCCAAGTTTTTCCTGAAAAGAATTTTATTGGCATTGATGTCAAAGGAGACCGCCTCGCGGTGGGGAGCAAGCGGGCGATGCAGTTGGATTTAAAAAATGTCGCCTTTCTTCGGACCAACATTGAGTTTCTCGAAAATTTTTTTGAGCAAGACGAAGTATCTGAAATTTGGATTACTTTCCCCGACCCCTTCAATATCAAGAAGCGAACCAAGCGTCGCCTCACCCATGCTCATTTTTTAGAGAAATACCGCTCGGTGCTTCAAAAAGGGGGATGGCTTCACCTCAAAACCGACAATCGCGAATTGTTTGATTTTAGTTTAGAGTCGCTCCAAGCCATCGGAGTTACTGATTTAGTGCATACTTTCGACCTCTATTCGTCCGATTTATACCACGAACATCACGGTATCAAGACCCGTTTTGAACAGATTTTTACCGAGAAAGGCTTCCCCGTCCACTACCTTCGCTGTCGTTTTTTGTAAGGAATTCGTCTTCAATTCCTTTATAGGATTCTCTTATTCTTAATTGTAAATGAATATTTGTTCGTTATTTTTTATAAATGAATATTTTTTCATTTTAATATATAAATAGTTGATTATCAATTATTTATATATTAGGTTGTTCTATGATGGATGAGGGAGTCGTGCTACGAGT